>WTAK01000202.1 GCA_013139625.1 Candidatus Delongbacteria bacterium
TCTTCCGATCTATGCTTGTATTACTTTCTATACCAATCTTGAAGCAAAAGATATCATGGAAAAGCTTAATTGCAATATTGATAAGTTTCTTTGGCGTTTATGTTATATCTACTAGAGGTGATATTCAAAGCTTTAAATTTACAAATTCTTATGGAGCTATGTTAGCTTTAAGCACAGCGGTTATTTGGTCATTTTTCTGGATATACAATGCAAAAGATGATAAAGATGCAGCCGTAAGATTGTTTTTAAACTTTGTTTTCGGTACGATCTATATAACGATCACTGTTCTAATATTCTCAGATATTTCAAGTATTTCATTCACAGGTTTATTAGGTGGTACTTATATAGGTTTTTTTGAAATGGGATTAACTTTTTTACTCTGGGCTAAAGCCTTGAAACTTTCAACAACTACTGCTAAAGTCAGCAATTTAATATTCTTGGCACCATTTTTATCTCTAGTTTTAATTCACTATATTTTACCAAATGAAGATGTTATTTTATCAACTTATATCGGTCTTATTTTTATAGTTGCAGGCATATATATGCAACGAAAAGTGAAGTAGTAGTATATTGTAAAAATGCTATGCTCACTAGTAATTGATTTTATTTTTGTTGACTATTTAAAGTTAAACGTTTAAGTTGAAATGTTTAATCTAATACTAAGTAATTTTTAAATAGGAAATACTATGAAAAAGTTTTTGTTTTTTCTTTTATTGATGACGACTGTGTGCTTAATTGCACGATCAGCACAAGAAGTTCCAAATGGGAAAGATGGTTTGCAGTCAATCCAGAACTCCAAGGTTGATATTCCGATACCTTATAATAGAGTTCACAGGGCAGGTCTTTTATGGATGAATACAACTAATATGGGTTGGTATGGGAATCCTGATGCTTATAAGGACCCTTGTACTGGTCAAACTGCTATCTCAGGAGAAATGCCGGGTGGGTCAGGAACTGATTATTTATTTGCAGGAGCATTGTTGTTTGGTGGATATCTTGATTCTGCAACTGTTAATGTTGGAGCCGAAGCGAAAGTATTCCAAGGACCTTTGGTGTCAACAGCTTATGAAGGTTGGTCAGGCAGCCCAATGCCTAAAGAAATGTGGCCGATAAATTTTGATAATGATCCAAGTGGAGCAATTCTTGGGCAGATCAATGAAACCTCAAATGTTGAAGGAAAGGTTAACTGTTTATTTGAGAATGTTTACGATCCCGCTGCAACTGCTGAAGAGCAATTCAATACAATGTATTCTGATAAATTTGTACTAAGAAACCCTTATACGGGAATGGATGAATATGACCTGAGAGATCACATTCCATTGGGTATTGAAGTAAGACAAAAAAGTTATGCGTGGTCTTATGATTATGCTGAAAAATTTATCATTGTTGATTATACATTATATAGTCGAAATTTAGATGGAAAAGATATATACGATTTTTTTATGGGAATGTATCTCGATTGCGATATTGGAATGCATTCAGATTGGGCAATTTCATTTACAGATGATATAAGTGGATTTATTCAGAAGTGGGATAATTATATTGATCCTGCAACAGGTGAGCAGAAAACAATAGATCTTAATTTAGCATGGGCTGCTGATAATGATGGAAGAGATTATGTTGGTCAAGATGCTGGAAGCCCTTTGAATGGAGCAACAGGTGTAATAACTGTTAAGGTTCTAAGAAACCCTAATCCAAATTTGAGATATGCTTATAATATGTACATTGCAGCTTCAGGTGACGAATCAGGTGATTGGGGACCTCATTGGGAGACTGGGTTACACTCTGATTGGATGTATGATCTTACTCCAAATCAAAAAGGTTATGATGACACGAATTATGATGGTTTGTTCAACGGTGGTGTACCATTGGCGGGTGGTAGAGTTGAAGGAAGACCTGCCGGTGATAAAGGTAAGTATATGGTCATGTCAAATGATGAATTTGACTATAATCAATATGATTTAATTGATGTTGATCTTGGAAGATACAGTGATCCATCTTATATGCAAGGAACTCAATATGCTCAAGCTGATAAATGGCAAATGTGGTTTGATCCGAGTGAAGCATTACCGGGACCTGATTATGTTTATGATGGTGATCTAGAAGATAGAAATGACATAGCAAATGGAGCTGATTCAAAATATATACTTTCATTCGGACCTTTAGGAAGTGAATCTTATACTAATACCGCTATTGATTCAGATCTGGATGGAGTTTTGGATGATTACATCAATAAAAAAGTTTGGAAATTTGCATATGGTGATTCTCTAAAATTAACTTTGGCATTTATTGTCAATGAGAATTTCCATACTTCACTTGATCAAGATCCTAATTATGTAAATGATGCATTAAGGGACCCTCCTGATGGTTTAGATCCGTCTCTTTATGATAAAGGTTGGTATGATGCTCTATACAATGTTGTATGGTGTGAAAGAATGTATGATATTCCAATGTATGATACTCCTGTAAATAAATACGGTGAGATCAAAGGTGATGGTTGGTATGGTGAAGATGTAGGAGTTGATGGTGTTTTTGCAGCCAGTAGTGTAACTGAATGTTGGTGGACTGATCCCGCAACTCAATATGGTGGACCTGATGAAGGTGAAAGCAACTTTGAATTAGATGATTTCACTTCCTTTATGACTGATACATATGGATATCTGGCGGATAGTGAAGATAATTTATTACCTTTCGGCAGAGAAATTGAGGATGAAAATTTTGGCACAACAGAAGAATACGGATACCTAACCAGATACGATAATTACCTAGATCCATATCCTGGCGTTACTCCAGGTCAGTGGGTTCGATACGGTTTCGATAATGGAAAAATTGATGTGGGAGATGGAGTTCCTGATTTTAGAGGACCACCACCACCGCCTTCACCAAAGATCGAAGTTTATTTTGATAATAATGATGTTGTGATTGAATGGGCATCAAAAGAGTTTTACGAACTTCAGGGTGGTATAGAATCTTATTTCGGACCTGAGTTATTTGTAGATCCATTCTCAAGAGTTCAAGATTTTGAATCTTATACAGTAAAAATATCGCCAAATTCAAACGTTAGTAATTTCATAGATCTTCTAACAATAGATAAAGTTAACTATGCTTACCAAAATGTGGCTGATATGGGAGATTTTCTTGATGCTCCGGTGTCTGCACAGGAAATTGCGGATAGTTTAGCCTCAGGTAATCCATTTCCCCCTATCATAACCTTGGATGGAAAAATATGGGAGTTAACTCCTTATGGAGATAATAGAAGTCTAATAGGAAATTATAATGTTCCTAATGTATTTGAATATATATCAACGCCTGTATCAATAGTTATAAACGGGACAGAAACGATTGATTATTATCAATACAGTTTAAGATTATATAACAAATATTTAGATAATATTGAATATGTAGGTGTAGTAGCTACAGATTACGGAGATCCAAAGTCGGGAATGCCGTCATCAACTTCCAGTCTTTATAGTAATATGAGTAAAGTTAAAGGAATTGAAGAAGATGAGACTGTTTTACCGTTTGCTACAGAACTCTATCAAAATTACCCAAATCCATTTAATCCTGAGACGAAAATAAATTTTTCTTTGAATAAGGACAGTAAAGTAAAATTAACAATATACAATGTCGCAGGACAGATGGTTAAGCAAGTAATAGATGAAGAGTTGACAGCAGGATTCCACAGCAAAATATTTAATGCTGATAATCTTAACAGTGGTATTTACTATTACACACTAAAGACTGAGAATAATAAGATATCTAAGAAGATGGTCTTAGTTAAATAATAACTGAATTGGAGATATTATATGTTAAAGAAAATTTTTGTAACAATGTCAATGATATTATTGTTGACTATTACTATCTTATCCTGTTCAGATGATAGTAATCCAACAGATCCTGTAGCATCATTCTTAACTTTAACCTCACCTATCGGTGGGGAGATATTAATGCCTGATTCTACAGAAATAATAACATGGAATGATAACATTGATGAAGATATAAGGATCGAATTATATAAAAATTCCTTATTGAATTTAATCATTGTAGAATCCACAGATAGTATCGGCACTTACGAATGGTTGATTCCTGCAGATATTGAAGAAGGTTTGGATTACAAAATTAGGATTATCAGTGTGGATGATTCAATATTGTTCGATGAAAGTGATAATAATTTCAAAATAACATCAGTTTCATCTGTTACAATAACAGAGCCTAACGGTGGAGAGATATGGAATGTTGGTGGTCAGAGATCAGTAAAATGGAACTACAACTCAAAAGGAAAGGTTAAGATAGAGCTTTATAAGAACAATACATTTTATCAAACCTTAAAAGATTCAGCTGATAATGTCGGAACTTATGAATGGTTAATTCCAATGGATCTACCACAAGAGAGTGATTATCAGATAAAGATAACAAATGTTGCCGATGATACAATTACTGATATGAGTGACGATTTTTTCAGTACAAGTGTTCCATTAGTGTATTTGTATGATACTTCTAATATCATCACGAATTCAGAATATAAAGTTCAGTGGTATGGTAATAGTAATGATAGCACAAATTTAAATTATTTTTACTGTATTACAACTGATACAACTATGACCGATACTCAGGCTGAAGCTGCGTTAGTTGGTCTATGGGATACTACCTTAAATAACTATGCTGATGTCTCATTCCCTATGGAAAAGTTGAATAGTACAGAATTATTCATTGATAGTACAACTTACATTGATACCGTAGAAGCAATTGAAGTTACCAGGAAAGTGGTTTTCTCTAAATTTTTTGTTTACGGAATTGATGATTTTGGAGCAGTAAGTGAAGTCAAATCAAAAGTATTTGGAAGAATGAACCAAAGACCTAAATTCCCAATGGTAACATCAACGACTTTTGGCATAAATGGTTTTGATCAATACTGGTTCACAATTGGATCTGATTCAGCGGCATTAGTACTCCCGAATGCAACAGCCTTTTGGGAACCGATCGGTTTTAGATGGATGGGGGATGATCCTGATGGTCCTGAAGTTGACTTAGAATTCAGATGGGAATTATGGGCATTAGATGCCGCTGGAGTAGACATTGAAGTTATTTCTCAATCAAGTGGTTGGTCTGAAAGCTATATTTCTACTTACTTTTCGGATGTATTATACAATTATTCTCCTGAAGGAGAGTACTCGTTCAGAGTATGGGTTAGAGATGATGCCTTAGAGGAAGCTGAGAATCACGCAACAGTTAATTTTTCAGTATTTGCACCTCAGTTAGATCGAGGGATTCTTTATGTTGATGATACGGATGATGATAATTTCAATTCTACAAGTTACACTGAATATACTGGCAATCCGGATGGTACAGAAGTAAATGCAATGTATGAACAATTTCTACAGGATGCAGGATATGAAGCAGATGCTGCTAATCTATTACAAGACTATGATGTATATGATTTTGTATTACCAGCACCTGATCAATTATATCAACCAAGCTTGAAAGTTTTAAGTAGTTACAGGATGGTAATAATTGCAACAGAAGATAGAACGAGATCTACAGGGATTAACTATGCAATATACAAGGAGCAACTTACTGATTATATGAATATTGGTGGTAAAGTAATGATAATAGGTCATTCTGCAATATTATTGAATGATTTATATATAAATCATTATGAAGAACCTGTAACAGATGTTTTCGACAATCCTGGATCATTAATGAATTTTGATATGCTTACTTTTTTCTATGATTATTTTGGCATCTCAGAATACACAACAGGTGAATCTAAAACACATTTTACTCAAGTATTATATGATATAGGGCATCCACTGAATCCAGCTGACTTTTATTTGACGGATAATTATGATTTCATAGGTGTGACACCTCACATTGATATAGCTGATATAGGTATCAGTGAGCTAAAAGTAGATAGTACCCAAGTAAATAAATTTTGGAAGGACTATGTAACACCTTTGGGTCCATATCCTGAGGTTGTTTTTGAGCTTGCTCTAAAAGAGAATGGTAGTGTTCTAACGGGGATACCTGTATTTGAAACTCATAAAGGTGAAACTGTATTTGAATACAAGTCGATCTATGACCTTCCATTTGAAGCAGGTAGTGACAGCACAACTATTGATATAGATCTAGTTCACCAATTAAATTGGTATAATCCGGCATCTGATGCAACAGAGAATTTAAGTGGTCCTATTCTTAGAAAATCAGGAACTATAGCAACCAGATATCAAGCAGATAATGATCAATTCAGAACTGCGTTCATAGGCTTTCCATTAGTATTTATGGATAACTCAGGTGGAAAAGTAAGTGATATGTTCTCAGCAATGATCGATTGGTTCGATCTGGAGAACGATCCGGCAGACAACTGGAAGAAAAAATAATCAAAATATAAAATATCTATAAAAAGGTGCTTCAGGCACCTTTTTTATTTTAATATTGCTTATTTGTCAATAAATGTTTATATTTGTATATATATGTCATTGAGAACATGTAAAATGGAGATAATTAATGAAAAAAATAGAAGTCAGATCGATCGATCAAACAGATCTGATAGATTTTCTAGAAAATAGAGATTATATAGTTGATGAAGTATCAGAAAATATTCTTTCTGCTAACAAATCAGGTGAGATGACAGTTTATATAAGTTTGGTCGATGATGTAATGTACTTCTATGTCGATCTTGGAAATATTACTGATATAGCTGACAAAGACCTTTATTTCAAAATACTTGACCTAAACACTGAAATATTACCTGTAAGTATAGGGATCGACACAACAAATGAGAAAAATAATAGATTGGTCATAGTTGAAAGCAGAGAGATAGATAATCTGGATGATAATGAATTACTGTATATCTTCAATGCTATGGAAATAGCGACAGATAAGGTTGCAATGTTATTAGCTGAATATTTGGACTAACCCAAAGGAGCATCTTATGAGTACAGGAAATAAAAAATATTTACCGGCTTTAACTGAACTTTATAATAGAGTTGAAGATCTGTCAAAAGTTATTAAAGAGAATGGTGAAGACATTGCATATAATATTAAATTATATTTTAGAAATATTGAAGTAGAACCTTCTCAGTGGTGTAGAGAGAATGATCTATCTTATGAAGCATTCAAGAATGATCTGAAAAATGAAAACTTCTTTAAGCTAAAAGAATATTTGTATTTGATACTATACAAGAAAAAGAAGAAATTTTCTATCATTAATGACATTGAGATAGAAGATAGTAACAAAATAGGTGTCAATAATATCATTAAAGCACTTAATTCTAAAGATACTCATAAATTGTGGGCATCTATAAGCTATTACATTTTAATGAACCACAAAGATATTAGAACTTTCTGTAAGAATTTTGAAGAAAAGAACTTTAATGTGAAGTATTCAACATTCAGAACAGACAAGTACAACAAAGGGATTAACACCGCAATTAAGTACGCAAATATGATCTTAGAATATGTAAAAAGGGTGAAATAATGGGAATACTAAATAAGATATTAAAAGAAAATAATTTAACTCCATATAGTCCCGAACTTAAGCAGGTCTTAGATGAGAAAATAAATGAAGTTAATTTGGCTATTGACATAAAGCAATCGGAGTTGAATAAATTAAGAAATAATAAAAAAGTATTGCTGAGTTCACTTAGAAACGACAATTCAGATGATAAAAAATTGCCTATTATAAATGATAAGATATTAGAATCAAAAAGATCTATTTTTACTTTATCAGAAGAAGTTAATGAAATTGAGAGTATTAAAAATATAATCAATTATCAAAGTAAGTTGTCAGGAATAAAGAAAGAAATAGGTGAGTTGAATCAGGACAATGGTTCAGATCTTGTGTCTAAACTAAAGAACAAGAAGTAACATTCATGCCTAACATAGAGTTTATAACAGATAGAAATATTTACGAGAAGGTCATACAGGATAGTATTCCGCATACACAGAAATTCCTTTGGATCGGTACCAGTGATATGAAAGATCTTTATGTCAAAAAAGCTAAGAAGATGGTCCCATTTTTAGAGGTTCTATCAGACTTAGTAAAGAAAGGTGTATCAATTAGAATAATTCATGCTAAAGAACCTGGAGAGGCATATAGACGGGATTTTGATAAATATCCTTTTTTAATAAAAAATATGGAAATGTTCTTATGTCCGAGAATTCATTTTAAATCAGTGATCATTGATGGAAAGTTTGCCTATTCAGGCAGTGCTAACCTGACCGGAGCAGGAATGGGAGCAAAGAGTAAGGATAAAAGAAATTTTGAATCCGGGTTTATTACAGATGATCCTAATATTGTTGAGCAGGTCATGACACAGTTCGATCATTTATGGATGGGGAAATTCTGTAAAACCTGTAAGAGAAAAGAGTACTGTTTTGAGTATAAAAAATTTTGATACCCAGTGTTTTAGAAAATATTTGCAATTTACCCAAAGATATATTATATTCTTCACTCTTGTATTAGTGCGTAAAAAAGCAAGAAAACGGTAGATACGAAAAAGAATCAAATTAATTTGGAGATAAAAAGATGAAAAGAACATTTCAGCCGTCTAATAGAAAAAGAAGAAATAAGCACGGTTTCAGAGAAAGAATGTCAACTAAGAACGGCAGAAAAGTACTTGCTCGTAGAAGAAAAGCAGGAAGAAAGAGATTAACTGTTAGTGACGAAATCAGAAGATAACTAATGGAGATCTTTAGTGAAAGAGAATTCTTTAAATAGGAATCTCATTCTCAAGAATAAGACTGATATCACTCAAATACTTCGGAATGGGACTCGTTTTGAGAATGACTCACTAAGGATAATAGTTTTGAAAAGAACTGATGAAAGCAACTTTAAAGTTGCTTTCTTAGTAAGTAAGAAACTAGGAAGAAGGGCTGTTGTTAGGAATAAAATAAAAAGGTGGATGAGGGAAATATTCAGATGTAACAAAGCTAAACTCCCCAATTCACATCATATAATCTTAACAGCAACCAAAAGATATGATCAGATAAATTTTAAAGGGCTCAAACAAGATTTAATGGAGATCATCTCAAGTGAAAAGTTTAATAATTACATTGATAAGACTATATCAGAAGCTCATATCCCCAATGAAAAGAAGTAAATGTTCTTTTGTTCCTACATGTTCAAATTATGCGGTCGAATCTGTAGAAAATTATGGTGCGATAAAGGGATCAATGTTGAGTGTATGGAGAATTGTAAGATGTAATCCTTTTAACAGAGCTTATCATGATCCCCCAACCAATTGGGGCAAAAAACTTCACTTAAAAAAAATCAAACGGAATATTTAATGGATAAAAATACAAAAGTAGCTTTTTTCTTAATTGCATTAGTCATAATATTATATCCTTACCTTATGCCTAAAAAGCCGGAAGTTATTAAAGAAGAAAAACCATTTCAAGATGAAAAAGTATTAGAAGTTATTTCAGAAAACCAAGCTGCAGAACAAATATCCTTAACAGGAACTCTGGTTTCTGAATTGAAGGTAGATTCTTCATCAGTAGATATTTATACTCAGCCTGCAGAAAAGAATATTACGATTGAAACAGACTTATATAAGGCTGTAGTTTCAACTAACGGTGGAGTTATAAAAAGTTGGAAGATCAAAAAATATAAGAATAAAATTGATACAACAAAAATTATTGACCTTATCCATGAAAATACAAAAAATCTTCAGACAGAGATATTCTTAAAGAATGGAAATTCACTTACTAATCTACACGCAGAAGTGAATACTGATAATATATTATTGGATGAATCATACAAAAGCGAAGAGTTGAAATTAACGTTTGCTGATAATAAAGGTCAAACATTATATACCCAGACATATAGATTTTATAATGATAAATATTCATTCGATGTTTCTATTGATACAACACCAATATTCGAAAATATAAAAGAAGATGAAGGTATTGCTGTCAGTTGGAAAGAAGGACTAAGTTATACTGAAGTATCCGATAATGGGAAAAATTTAAATAGAGAAGATTTCTACCGTGAAATTTATGTTAAGACAAAAGGTGAAGAATATTTAGATTTTGATGATAATGATGATCCTGAGAAAATAACAGGATTAATAGAATGGGGTGCGACCAGGACAAAGTATTTTGAAGTTTTTATTTTTGATAAAGAGAATAACTTTGATGCGTTCATAAACTATCCAAGTACGGCTGATAAATCTGAATTATACACAGGAATGGGATTTTCAGTATTTCTTGATAAGAAGTCTACTCCGGTAAAGAATTTTCATGTTTATCTTGGACCAATGGATAATTCAATCTTAAAATCTTATGACCTTGAGTTTGAATCCACTCTGAATTGGGGATGGTCAATAATTAAGCCATTCTCATTGGCAATTTATTACACTCTGACTTTCTTACACAGATATATTAGCAATTACGGAATCGTGATAATTTTACTATCTCTATTGGTGAACACTCTTGTTCTTCCATTTACATTAAAGAGCTATAAAAGTCAAGCTCAGATGAAAAAGATCCAGCCATATATTAAGGACCTCAAGGAAAAATATAAAGGTGATGCACAAAAGCAACAACAAGAAACAATGGCGCTTTATAAGAAACATGGAGTTAATCCTTTTGGATCATGTTTGCCAACTTTGATACCAATGCCGATTCTTTATGGAATGTTCATAGTGTTTGGTGCTACTATCGAATTCAGAGGTGCGGAATTCATGTGGTGGATAACTGACTTGTCTTTACCTGAAATAATGTTCACATTACCTTTCTCAATACCTATGTATGGAGCAAATGTTGGATTACTACCGATCTTAATGGCAGTTACAATGTTCATGCAGATGAAAGATACAATGGGTGCTGATCCTAATCAGAAGATGATGAAATATTTCATGCCAATTTTCTTGTTGGTGTTATTTAATAATTTCGCATCTGGATTGATATTGTATTATACTATTGGTAACGTGTTTAGAATGGTTCAGCAGAAATTTATTAAGAGTGACAAATAAATATGGAATTTGTGGATAAATTAAATATTTACAGAGAAAAGATAAACAACTCTTTAGACCAGATTCTTCAAGTGCAAGAACCAAAATTACTCTATGAACCAATGAAATATATTATTGAAATTGGTGGTAAAAGAATAAGGCCTATGCTTTGTGAGATATTTTATAGAATGTTCAACGGAGAAAAAGATAAAGTTCTTTATCCTGCATTAGCGATAGAGTTACTTCATAATTTCACTTTAGTCCATGACGACATTATGGATGATGATGATAAGAGAAGAAATAAGCCTACTGTTCACGTAAAATGGGATCTTGCAGTCGGAGTTCTTGCCGGAGATGGAGGTGTTAGCCTAGCCTACAAAGTTTTGTTGAAAGAAAAATTTGATAGGTCAGATCAAATCATAGATATTTTCACTGAAGGGCTTTTGGAAGTTTGTGAAGGACAAGGATTTGATAAGGAGTTTGAAACAAGAGTTGATGTTACAGAAAAAGAATATGTAAATATGATAAATAAGAAAACATCGGCATTATTAGCAGTTTCAGCAAAGATCGGAGCGGTATGCGCAAATGTTGACAGAGAAACTGTTGAAGTTGCAAATCAATACGGTAGAGCTCTGGGTTTAGCATTTCAGATACAAGATGATTATTTAGATATTGCCGGAGATGAGAAACTACTTGGAAAAACTTATGGCAGCGATGTTCAAAAAGGTAAAAAAACTTACCTTTACATCAAAGCAAAAGAAAAACTTGCCGGTGAAGATCTGAATAAATTTAATGAGATCATTGAAAAAGAGAATGCTACCCGGGATGAAATATTGAGAGTAAGAGATATATATGACAGGAACGGTATTCTAGATGAGACGAATACTGAGATAATTAGAAGAATAGATTTAGCCAAAGAAGCAATTGATAAATTATCTAAGAATTACGATACACAAGAGTTGAAAGAATTTACAGAATATATGTTAAATAGAAAATTTTAGTAAAAAAAAGGTGTATAATGAGTACTATTGAATTATTGAAAAAATTAAAGAAATTTTTACCAAATAATACTGCTAACAAGCTACTGACAGATGACCTTATCTTCCTTGAAGAAGGTGTTGTTAACATTATTAAATTCAATGCACTAAATGAATTATTTTCGTTATTAAAAACTAAAGAAAATTTCACCGAACAGTATAAAGAACTTGCAGATGATCTTATCACAAGGTTCTTGACGGTTATTTATAAAAACGGTGGAATATTTCTAAAAATAAGTGATAATAAAATAAATGTTCTGTTTACAAAAGAATTATTAAAAAAAGAAAAAGAAGAGATCATATTACACTCTGTTAACTGCTCAGTTGAATTGATAAAAGAGTACAATGCATTTGTAAAAGAAGTAAAAAATAAATATGACCTCACCTTTGAAGAACATATTTCATGTGGTTTGGATTATGGTAAATTTTTAGAGATAATATTTGGTAATGATAAAAGAAAAGAAAGAATAGTTTTAGGTTCAGTTCCTCAAAATGCTGTCGAAAATGCTTATAAAGGTAGGAATGGCGAAATTTTAGTTTCTCCAAATATGTACAAAAGTGCAAAGCAGCATATTGAATCATGCAGAACAAGGAATTGCTATTGCATATCTGAACTAATAACTGATGTTGAAGACCTTTCTTTGCCAACTGATGATTATTTGAATCTAAAGACATCTATAATAAAATCATTTCTCCCAGAATATATCTATTCCGGATTAAAAACAGATGTAGATAATAACTTCAGAGAATACAAAGAAGGTTCTATGATAGCTTTAGAATTCTCAGGTATTCATAACCTTGTGGAAGAGTATATTGAAAAATTCGAAAAATTAGAAGACGAGACTGAAATAAGAGTATTTACGGACAGTTTTTTCTTCGGGTTAAGTAAATTATTTAAAAAAGTATTTAGATTTGCAGTGAATTTTGATGGTGCAATAAATAAAATTGAATTATCAAAGTATGGAGTTAGGGTTATTATAACATTTTCATTCCCTAAGGTTTTTGAGAATGATCATACAAACAAACTGATCTGTGTAGAAGAATTACATAAAGTATCGAAATCATTTAAAAAGTTAAATTATAGAATGATCCATTTCAAAGATGTTATGTTCGCATCTATTGTTGGAGCAGAAGAGAGGGCAGGATATTTTATTTCTTCAGAAACAACAGCAAAGATAGATGATATCATAGAAAAGATACCTAATGGAGAATCTAGAGAAATAGAAGTTCATAAATCAGGGAAAGCTATTATTCCTAAGGCTGCTAAAGTAGAGAAGAAACAAAAGAGAAGTTCAAAAGATGATAACGATAAAATTGTACTAAAAGGTTTATTTTCTCATAAAGTTATCGGTAGGAATAAAGAAATCATCAACTTAAATCAATTGCTAAGGAACGGTGGTAAGATCATCACTGTTACCGGAAGATATGGTAGTGGAAAGACACGATTGGTTGAAGAGATCGTAAAAAGAATGTCAAATGAGAATTTTCATATTATATATTCTAAAGTTGAGAATAGAGATAGTATAATAGATTTATTTAAGTACATTATTGATGAAAGCGCAGGTATTACAATATTTGATGAAATATCTACTGTTAAATCTAAACTAGTTGATTATTTTAAAAATTTACATGTAACTTGTCCTGAAAAAAGCGAAAGAGATCTATTTAGGAAGAAATTATTCATTCTTTATAAGATGATGTACAATATTGATATTGAAAAAAGTATTTATGATACATTATCTCCTGAATTACGTTTAAAGAATTTAAAGGAAGCTCTTAGCTTGTTTATAATTGTAAACTATTATTGCAATATTAAGGACAATCAAGGTGTTATATTTGTTTTCGATGACATCGATAATTTGATGCATGAGGAAAAAGAATTAATACAGTATGTAATCCAGTATAGTATTTCTCATCTTGTGGAGATAGGAAATAGAAGGAATAAAAAAGGTGATATTAACAAAATATCATTCATCCTGACTTATCATAAATCAAATACACTGGAATTCAACAGATTCTTAAAGCCTTTCAAGCAAGAATTGCCACCTTTGAAGAAAGATACAATGAGACTTCTTCTAAAAGAGATGACTTTCGGTAAAAAAATGTCATCTGAAGTCGAAAAAGTTCTGTTAAAATTATCTGCGGGAAATCCTTTCTATCTAGAGCAATTTTTTAAATTTGTTTATACAGCAGGTATGATTCTTGAAAAAGAGAATGAGCTTGAGAAAACAAAGTATTACAAGAAAAAACTTATTCCGACTGATATTGAAGAAATTGTTAAATTAAACCTTGAAAAATTACCGAAACAGCATTTAGAGATATTACAGGCAGCTTCAGTAATAGGTGTAAAGTTCGACAAGACGATCCTAAAGGAATATTATCCAAGTTTGGAGTTTGCAGACCTTGAATTGATAACTCAAAGTAATTTTATCAAGAAGTATCGTACTGAGAATCACTATACTTTCTCACATCCTATCGTAAGTAAAGTATTATATGATTTTGCAAGTGAATCAAATAAGAAAGAATGGCATAAAGGTGTAGCTATGTTACTTGAAGGTACAAAAGTAACTTCAAAACTTGCCCATCCTAATTGGCTGGGACATCACCACCATTTATCAGGTAATGATAAAAAAGCTGCTGAGTATCTTGAAGAAGCATACTTAAGTGCTATGTCGAAAAATTTTATTGAAAAAGCGTTGATCAATCTTCAGAAGTTAATTACTTACCTTGATACTGGAGAGAGAAAAGATAAATTATTGCTTGAAGAGATCAAAATACTTTATATGATGAAAGAGTATACGAAGGCTCGTAAAACAGCTTATACATTACTGAAAAGATATGAAAAATCAACGAATTACAAGTTCTATTTTGATATTTTAATGACATTGATAGATCATACGATAGATTATTCTCCGCTCAAGAAGATAAAAGAGATGTTACATAAAGCTTCTAAGCTTCAGAGAAAATTTGAATTGAAAAACTATCAGAAAGGTCAATTGTATAAGTATTATGCTTTATATAAAAAACGAGAAGAAGATATTAAATCTTCAGTTAATTATTTAAAGAAATCTATGGAATATACAAAAAAGTCTAAAGATACTGATTCCATGTGTTTCTTGCTGAATGAATTAGGTATGATATATGAGACTCAATTTAGATTTAACAAGAGTATTTCCACATTTAAGAAAGCGTTGAAGATAGCAGAAAGATCGGATAATCTTAAATTCCGTTCGATCCTACTTGGTAATTTAGGTAAGATCACCTATAAGCTGGGACAAGTAAGCGATTCGATCAAATACTACAATGAAGCTCTTGATATTGCCTCCGTTCTAAGTCTGAAAGATGTTGAAGGTGTTTGTGCAGGTCAGCTTGGAAATATTTATCTTGAGATCAAAGAGATAACAAAGGGAATGAAGAGCTTTGAAAGGTCAATAAAGATATTCAGAGCTTTGAACGATCTTGAGGAAACAAGCTATAGATTAGCTGATTTTGGCTCATGTTATATATTCCATAACAATGCGATAGAAGCTGAGAAGAGTTTCAATAAAGCACATAAGATAGCAAAAGAAATTAACAGTAGTTTAGCTCGAGCTTATGCCTTAATGAATATTGGTAGATTAAAGATCATGAGAAGGCATTACAAAGATGCTGAATCAATGCTAAAAGAAGCTCTTAAGATATATAGGGAGAAGAAATTATATAAAAGAATGGGTATGATCTATTACTTCTTATCAGAGATGTATTATCAGGAAATTGTTGAGTATGATGACGATCCATTCAATAAATATAAGAAAGAGATCAGAGAAGATATAAGTAAGATCCTTAAATATATGAAGTATTCTCTATACT
>WTAK01000486.1 GCA_013139625.1 Candidatus Delongbacteria bacterium
TCTCATATTGGTCGTTACAATAATTTATTTTATCACCAACTATTCTTTTAGCCTCGTGCATTGCAGTTTGATCATAAGCGTTTATGATCGCACCTTCTTTAAGAAGTTGTTCAATTATAACAAGTGATGGAGCTTCTCTCATATCATCGGTATGAGGTTTGAATGCAAGACCCCAAAGTGAGATGATTTTACCTTTAAGGTCACCGTTGTAATATGTCTTTATCTTATCAACAAGGATACTCTTTTGTCTATTGTTTACTTCCTCGACTGCTTTCAATACTTTTAGATCATAATTATGATCATTTGCTGTTTTTACTAAGGCTTTTACATCTTTCGGAAAACAAGATCCGCCATAACCCGTTCCCGGATTAATGAAATATGGACCAATTCTCTTATCACTCCCAATACCTTCTTTAACTTTATTGACATCAGCGCCAAGTATTTCACAAAGATTTGCAATATCATTCATAAAGCTAATTTTAGTAGCTAGCATAGAGTTTGCAGTATATTTTGTCATTTCAGCAGATTTAACGTCCATAACAATTACAGGATGTCCGTTAAGTATGAAAGGTTTATATAATCTATTGATAACTTTAGTAGCCTTTTCTGATTCTACACCTACAATTATTCTATCAGGTTTTAAGAAATCATTAATCGCCTGTCCTTCCCTCAAAAATTCAGGGTTCGATACAATATCAAAATCAATTTTCAAATTTCTCTTATCTAATTCATCCTGAACAGTTTTTCTAACTTTTTCACCGGTGCCTACAGGAACAGTACTTTTATTTACAATTATTAAATATTCATCCATGTGCGTACCAATCTCTTTGGCTACACCTAATACATATTTAAGATCAGCACTACCATCTTCATCGGGAGGAGTTCCTACTGCTATCATAACAACTTCAGTATCTTTGATAGAGTTTTTTAATTTTGTAGAAAAATGAAGTCTTCCTTTTTCATGATTTCTATTGACCATCTCAGTCAATCCAGGTTCATAAATTGGGATTTGTCCATTATTTAACATATCAATTTTATTTTTATCTACATCTATACATGTAACATTAACTCCTGTCTCAGCAAAACAAGTTCCGGAAACTAATCCAACGTATCCTGTTCCTACTACTGTGATATTCATCTACATACTCCAAAGTCAAACTTAATATTAATTACTTGATAAAATACTTAATTTATTGTTCGTTTTCAAGTTAATTTTATTTGAAATCTTTTACCTGTTTTTTACGAACATAGAATCAAACTAAATTCTAAGTGAATTTGTTCCTTTATTTTTCGATTTCTTTTATATATATTTTTACCAAATTATATCTTGGGGAACATTAATGAAAAATTATAAATTTGCTTTGGTTGGATGTGGCAGAATATCTGGTAAGCATATAGATGCAATAAATGAAATTGAAAATACTAGTATTGTCGCAGTTTGTGATATAAATATCGATAAAGCAAAGGCAACTGCAGATAAAATAGGGGATATTAACTTTTATTCAACATATGATGAAATGCTGCAGAATGAAGATATTGACATTGTAAGTATTTTAACTCCAAGTGGTTTGCATGCAGAGCAAACGATTGATATAGTCAAAAAATATAAAAAGCATATGGTTGTCGAAAAACCTATGGCTTTAAAACTTGAAGATGCAGATGAGATGATTAAAGTGTGTGATGCTAATTCGGTCAGATTATTTGTTGTTAAGCAAAACAGATATAATTTGCCAGTCCAAAAACTAAGACAAGCCGTTGAAAATGGAAGCTTTGGGAAAATGGTCATGGGTACTGTTAGAGTACGATGGTGCAGACCTCAAGAATATTATGACATGGATGCTTGGAGAGGTACTTGGGAATTAGATGGTGGAGTAATAACAAATCAGGCTTCTCATCATATTGATCTTCTAGAGTGGATGTTAGGTGAGCCGATTTCTGTAATGGCAAAAACAAAAACATATTTATCAGATATAGAAGTTGATGATACAGCAGCAGCAATTATAAGCTTTGAGAATGGATCAATGGGAATTGTTGAGGCCACAACTGCAGTAAGACCGAAAGATCTTGAAGGATCTTTGAGTATCTTAGGAGAAAATGGAAGTGTTGTTATCGGTGGATTTGCGGTAAATAAAATGGAAACTTGGAACTTTAAAGATACATCCGAAGAAGAAAGTAAAAAAATTGTTAAAAAATATTCTGAATTACCTCCGAATGTATATGGATTTGGACACCAAAGATATTTAGAGCATGTAATAGATTGCATAGAAAACAATAAACAAGCTCTAGTTGATGGTTTTGAGGGTAGAAAATCACTTGAACTTATTAATGCAATGTATGAATCTGCAGAAACAGGTAAAGAAGTATTTTTAAGATTCCATCCAAATAAATCAAGACTTGGAAAAAAAGTAGAGAGATAACTTATGATCAAAGAAAATTTAAAAACAGTAAAAGATCGAATAAGGAAAGCTTGTAAAAAAGTTGGGAGAGATCCGGAAGGTATTACTTTGGTCGCAGTCTCAAAAACTTTTCCAGTAAAGGTTAACTTATATTCTTATGAATCTGGGCAATATATTTTCGGAGAAAATAAGATCAGAGATCTTGTTATAAAGAGTGAACTTCTCCGAGAGAGTGAATATGAAAAAGTACAATGGCACATGATCGGTCATTTGCAGTCTAATAAAGCTAAACTTGTAGCTGAACATGTAAATCTGTTCCATTGCTTAGATTCATTAAAATTAGCAAAGAAATTAAATGAACATAGCAAGAAATTAGATAAGATCCTTAATGTATTGATCCAAATTAACTCAAGCAGAGAAGAAAGTAAATCAGGGTTATTACCTGAAGAATTGTCAGATTTCATTCAATCTTTGAAAGGTCTTGAGAATCTTAAAGTAATCGGTCTAATGTCAATTGGGATGTTCAATAAAGATCCCGAAGATTCCAGAGATGATTTTAAATTTATGAAAGGTTTGTTTGAAAGGATAAAAGAAACGAAGTTGCCATCAAATTGCGAAATGAAGAATTTATCAATGGGAATGAGCCATGATTTTGAAGTTGCAATAGAAGAGGGAGCAGACATCGTAAGAGTTGGCACGGATATTTTTGGGAAAAGGAAAGTATGAGAGTATTTCAATTATTTCACACCCTCTTAGTTATTTTAATATTTGCAAGATTGATAATGCCGTTATTAGGTATGAATCATGGACAATTATATAGTTCAGTGTATTTTTATTCTGAGAAAATATTGGCACCGGTCAGAAAACTTCTGCCAAGGTCTTCAATAGATTGGTCTCCGTTCGTTGCATTGATTCTATTGAATTTAATAATGTCATTTCTGCTTCCTGTAATTACTTTAGCAGTTCAGGGTGATTTTGAAGGTGTGATGTATTTATCAGCAGCAAACATATTATCATTGATCTCATCAATTTCAACTTTTTTTATGATAATAGTTATAGTTAAAATTGTTAACGATCATGTAAATGGTCAATATTCAGGATTAACGCATTTTATTAACTCAATAACATTAAAACCAATGAGATTTGTAAGGCAGTATTTACCAAACAATATAAAAAAATATACTGCTTGGGTTTTATTAGCACTAATAATTGTCTTAAAAATTGTAACTCAAAGATCGATCGAGAATTTTTTACTGAATTTTTAATAAATTTCTTAAGCATTCACAAAGGGATATAGCATGACTTTAAAAAGAGATAAAATAACTTCAAAACAATTTGGCAAATCAGTCAGGGGTTATGATAAGATAGAAGTTCAAGCATTTCAAGAATGGATCGCTGATGAATATGATACTTTGAGGATCCGTAATATTGAGTTGGAAAAAAAGATAGAAGACTACGAAAAAGATTATGAGAAGTATGAAAAAGAAAAAGAAAATTTTAAGCAAGAGCAAATTCAAGCAAAGAAAGATATCGACAGGTTAAAAAGAGAGACCACTAAAGAATGTGAAATTGCTAAAAGTGAAGCAAAAATGAATGCTCAAAATGTTCTGAAGGATGCTTATACTCAGACAAAAGATCTTCAGAATGATATTGATAAATTAAAAAAGATTAAACAATCATTTATAAAAAGATACTCAAATATCCTTAGAGACCAGCTTGATACACTTAAAGTATTTCAAAGAGAATTTCTCCCCGGAGAAGATTCTGTTAAGATCACTTCAAAACCTACATCTAAAAGACACTAAACTATGCATGATGTTAACTCACTAAAGTTATTATCAGACAAATTGATAAAATCAATTAGTTTCATTCCTGAAAAGGTTGAAATATTATCAAAGCTATGGCATGGGGTCTCCGATGGATTAATTCAGATTGATATTGACCTAGAAAGCTTAGTGAATCATAAATTTTATATTAATAAAGATTCAAAAAAAAAGCTATATGTTTTCTGGGATCATAATTCAATAGATAAGAACCTAAAAGACTTTTTTACAATTTTGATCAGGGTTCTAAAATTTTCAGGGACGACCGACATTTTAGTGTTCGATGAATGTTTGTCGTTGTCTAATGTTAAGGATGATGTCATTGGTATTTCTGACCATATAAATTTTACTTCAGATAATCCATTGATCGGTATTAATGATGAAGAGGTAGGTACAAGATTTCCTGATATGAGTTATGCTTACTCAGATAGCTATTCTGGAAGGTTTGGTAAAATAAGAAAAGTTATCTTAGCCGGAGTTGAAGATATTGATCTTTCAGAAAGAAAATTATCTTTAATAAAATTAAGTGAAGCCGAAGTTTATAATTTTTCAGTGATGTGGATGAATATTTTAGCGGTGCATTCCAGAATCAAATTCTCTGCTATCTGTAAAATCAAATAAAAGATACAACATATCCGTAGGGACGACCCTTGTGGTCGTCCGGACACATGGATGATATAAGTGGGCGACCACAAGGGTCGCCCTTACGGTTTATTGTTTTTTACATTTTATAGATTTTATTTGCTTTTAAATTTTAAAATATTATCTTCTTAAGACTCTAAATTATCTTATGAAAATTTAAATAAAAAAGGAGATGAAAATGTTGAGCTCAAAAGAAATAATGGAACTGGACAACAAATATGGTGCACACAACTATCACCCTCTTCCTGTCGTAATAGCAGAAGCAGAAGGTGTAATGGTTAAAGACCCTGAAGGTAGAGAGTATTTTGATTTTCTATCAGCTTACTCAGCAGTAAACCAAGGTCACAGAAACCCAAAGATCATCAATGCTTTGATCGAGCAAGCAGGTAAATGTACTTTGACTTCAAGAGCATTCCACAATGACGTAATGGGAAAATTCCTTAAGAAGCTTTGTGAATTTACAGGTTACGAAATGGCTTTACCAATGAACACTGGTGCTGAAGCTGTTGAAACTGGTATCAAGCTTGCAAGAAGATGGGGAGTTGAAGTAAAAGGTATTGAGAATGGGAAACAAGAGATAATCGTTGCAGAAGAGAACTTCCACGGAAGAACTACTACAATAATTTCTTTCTCTACTGATCCTGATGCAAGAACTAACTACGGACCTTATACTCCTGGTTTTAAGATCGTTAAATATAACGATGCAAAAGCTTTAGAAGATGCGATCACTCCAAATACTTGTGCAATACTTCTTGAGCCTATTCAAGGAGAGGCTGGTGTTTATGTGCCTTACGATGGATATCTGAAAGATGTGAGAGAGATCTGTACAAAACACAATGTTCTTTTCATAGCGGATGAAGTTCAAACTGGTTTCTTAAGAACAGGCGAGAGATTTGCTGTGAATCATGAGAATGTAAGACCTGACGTTATGACTTTAGGTAAAGCTTTAGGTGGAGCTGTAATACCTGTATCTGCAGTTGTTGCTGACAAAAAATTCATGAAAGTATTTACACCTGGTTCTCACGGGTCAACTTTCGGTGGTTATCCTATAGCTGCTGCAGTTGGCATCGCTTCATTAGAAGTTCTTGAAGATCCAGAATTGAAGAAAAGTGTTCAAGACTTAGGAGAATTCTTCAGAGCAGAACTTAAGAAGATCAATTGTGATAAGATCGTTGAAGTTAGAGGTAAGGGACTTTTAAATGCGGTTGTATTTGTAGATAATTTTGAAGCATGGGATGTTTGTATAGCTCTTAAAGATGCTGGTTTACTTGCGAAGCAAACTCATGGTAATATCATTAGATTTGCGCCACCATTGGTTATTACAAAAGGTGAAATTGTAAAAGCATTAGATATTATCAAAACGGTTTTTGAGAAGTTTTAATAATCAATTCCGTAAAGACGTGATTCATCACGTCTCAGAACGCAAAAAGGGTGATCAAATGATTACCCTTTTTTTTACCTTCCCAACATCCTCTCTAACCGTTCGACATATTTTTTAAAAGCTTCTTTTCCTTTCTTAGTCAGCTTATATTTAGTTAAAGGTTTTCTATCAACGAATAGTTTTTCAACTGAGATATATCCGGCAGTTTCGATTTTTTTTATATGAACACTTAGATTTCCATCTGTAGCTTTCACATTTTGTTTTATAAAATTAAAGTCAGCTTCTTCCACACTGATAAGAACGGACATGATCGCAAGTCTTATCCGGGAATGAATAATGTCATCTAATTGCTTATAATCAAATTCTGATTCAGGCATATTATTTACCCGCAGAATTTAATTTCGATCTTCTGTAATATTTTATCCCTGGAATGATCTGGAATAAGATCATCATAAGTGCAAAAATTGGGAATGTATTATAACTTTTCATGTAGAACAGAACTATTCCACCTATCCACCAGCCGTATGCTAATCTCGTTGTAAATTTACAGTCGTTAATAGATCCTGTAACGTAGTATGAGATACCCAGTATCAGAGAGATCACAGGAGTAATGGCCATAGAATTAATGATATAAGGATAAGGAATAAAATCTGAAATATCCCTTTTATATTGAATTGTGCAAACCAAGGCAATTATGGTCATTGTAATACCGGAAGCACTCCAAAGGGCATTCTGTACTTTCAATCCGAAAGTTTCAGGCATATTCTTCTTCTTTACATTTCTGGCACTTAAATAAGAGTAAGTCCAACCTGATACCAGGATAAAACCCCATACATATAGTGTATAGTTCCAGTTATGGTTTATTCCGCTGAAATAATTTGTCATGATACCAATTACGACAATAATTCCCCAGATCACACTGGAAAGGCCGCTATCTTCAACTTTTTCTCTACTGTCTTTGATTATATTCTTGATGAATTCAAGTTCCAGTTCTGCTTTGTTTTTTTCTTCCATGATGTATCCTTCTTTAATTGTTTTAAAAGAGGGGAGGGTTAGAAACCCTCCCCTACAATTATTTTTAATCCATTGTTAATTCGAATACTTTGATCACTACATCTGCCTTTCCGCCTTCGCTGTAATTTTGCTCTATTGGAGTAGCAGCGATAAGATATTTCCCTTTAGCTCTGATCTTAAATCCTGCAAGTTCAGGTACTGCAACAGTTTTCAAAAAATGTCCCTGATCATTAAAGACATCAAACTCTTGTCCTTCTTCTTTGAACATGCTTTCATTTACAGTTACCCAAAGATTATTTTTGCTGTCAATGAACATCTGAGTGATTGCACTCCGAAGGTTTGAAACTTCTTTAAATTCAATCATCCCGCCCATATTTTTCTCTACTTTGTCCAAAGCTTCCTGAATACCTTCCATATCTTCTTTTGATCTTCTGAGAGGAGCATATTTTTTCTTTATTTCTTTGAGCCTTTTTCCACTGTAGTCATATTGATAGATTACATATTTATTCTTTGAAGTATCGGCGATATAAATATTTTCACCGGATATCGCAGTTAATAGTCCTTGATCATCAGCATCAACATTTTTCATGTCAAACGGCTTAGTGTCTCCGGCAATTTTATCTTTAATATCATATTCAGATGTGCCGTTATATAAGCAAGTACCCATTTTAAAATCATTTGTACCCCATTGACCTTCAAAAACTTCACATCCAAACAATGGACCTTGATCAGTATAATAAAAATTCTTTGCTCGGACAGCTCTCTTTGAAATATTATAGAACTTGATGAAATTACCATCCAGATCAAAAATTGACAATCTACCTGATCCATCAAATACATGAACTTTATTTGTAGAGCTTACAACACTGATATCAATTGGGCTACTTGGGAATTCTCCGGGACCTTGACCTTTTGCTCCCCATTGACTCAGATATTTACCGTTCTTGTCAAATTTGAGTATGAATGATTTTACATTATCGACAACATAGAGGTTACCTTTATCATCTAGATCTGAGTTAAGGTCTGCTCTGTGCTGAGGAAAATTTAATACGAAAGTCGTATCCTCGTCAGAGTTTTCAACTGTCATGATGTGCTGGATCTTATAAGTAAGATCTTTTTTTATTCCTTCCTTTGTGTTCTCAATTATCTTTACACCGTCAACAATGGTTTCGATGTATGGTTGTTCTTTTGAGCATGAGAGAAGAAGGAGTGATGCCACGAGTAATGTTATTAGAGTTTTCATTATAGTTCCTTTAGTAGTTTTTTATATTCATCATCAGGGTTTATTTTGATAGCTTTCGCGATAGATTCCTTAGCTTTATTCTTATCACCTTTAAGTTGATATATCTGTGCAAGTCTCCAATAAGCTCCATCTAACGAAGGTAAAGGGTGCTCAGGCTTATATTTAAGATATTCAGTGAGAGCTTCTATACCTTTATCAAGGCTCTTTTTAGAGAACACTGCATTCCTGCCAACTTGATAAAGTGATTCTAATGCTTTTGGATCAATGGATAAAGCTTTTTCAAAGTTACTCAATGCTTTGTCGTAGTCTTTTGTCTGCTGGTGCATTATCCCGATCGAATAATATGTATGAGCATTATTTGGATCGAGTTTTATTAGTTCGTCATACTCTGCGAATGCTTTGCCATACTCTTTTTCCTGAGAATAAAACTGAGCTTTGATCTCATGACCTTTGACAGGGGAGAGTTTAGCTACTTTTTCTGTAAGCTCCCAAGCCTTATCCTTATCACCACCGGCAATATAAGGAGCATTAAAGTAAAATGAAGCTAGATAATATATTGCATCAATGTTCTTAGTATCTTTTTTGATACTTAATTTGAGATATTTTTTTATCTTAGACGAATAAAGACCTTTACTCATAAAGTTTACATTGTTGATATCAGCTAGGTATGATTTTGCCAACCAGAGATATAGATCTGAATTATTTTCATCTTTTTCTACTGCTTTTTTGTACCAATCGATAGCATTGTCGTAATCTTTATTATCATAGAATACTTTTGCTGTTTTTGCTTCCTGTGAATCTTTAGCGATCAGTGAGAATATTAATACTCCCATGATGATGAGTGTGAGTAATTTGCGTTTCATTTTGTTCCCTTTAATTTAATTTCGTAAAGTACTTTGTTTTATAAAGTGAAGATACGAAGATTGTTTTTTGTTGTCAAGTATTTTGTTTCAATTTAGAGAAAAATTTCGTAAATTAAGAGTTCATTATTAATACATTATATAGTAGGTCAAAATGAAAGATCAAACAATTTATCAAAATCCACTTATCGAGAGATATTCATCAAAAGAAATGAGTTATATTTTTTCTCCTGAGAATAAATTTAAGACTTGGAGGAAGCTTTGGATAGCTTTGGCAGAATCTGAGAAAGAACTTGGGTTGAATGTTACTCAACAGCAGGTTGATGAGCTTAAGAAATATGAAGATACTATAAATTATGAAGATGCTATTGCCAGAGAGAAGATAGTTCGTCATGATGTTATGAGCCATGTTTATGCTTACGGATTACAATGTCCATTAGCTAAGCCGATCATTCATTTCGGAGCAACTTCTGCTTTTGTAGGTGATAACACGGATCTTATTCAGCTGAAAGAAGGTATCACAGAAGTTAAAAAGAAATTATTAGTCCTTATTTCAAGAATAAAAAACTTTGCTTTATCAGAGAAGGATCGCCCAACTTTAGGTTTTACACATTATCAGGCAGCTCAGATAACGACTGTTGGTAAAAGAGCATCTCTTTGGTTGAATGAATTTATCTTAGACTTTGAAGAACTTGAGCATAACTTGGAGTCATTAAAGTTTCGAGGTGTGAAAGGAACTACCGGAACTCAGGCATCTTTCATGTAGCTTTTTGAGAACAATGAAGATCAGGTTAAGAAACTTGACGAACTTGTCACAGAGAAATTGGGTTTTGACAAGAAGTACATAGTCACAGGTCAGACTTACAGCAGAAAAGTTGATTATAAAGTATTATCTCTGTTATCAGCAATAGCACAGTCTGCTCATAAGACCACAAATGATATAAGATTACTTCAGAGCTTAAAAGAGATCGAAGAACCTTTTGAAAAAAGTCAGATCGGATCGTCCGCAATGGCTTACAAAAGAAATCCTATGAGATCTGAACGCGTAGCATCACTTTCAAAGTTTGTAATGTCACTTACAACTTCAGTGGCAATGACAGCTTCAACTCAATGGTTCGAAAGAACTCTAGATGACAGTGCAAATAAAAGACTTTCTGTTCCGGAAGCTTTTTTAGCTATAGATGCAATTTTGATTATTTTAAATAATATTTTTGACGGAATGGTAGTTTACCCTAAGCAGATCGAAAAAAGACTTCAATCTGAAATTCCTTTCATGGCAACTGAGAATATTATTATGAATGCTGTGAAGAAGGGAGGGGATAGACAAGAACTTCATGAGAAGATCAGGGAACTTTCAATGATAGCAGGTAAGAATGTAAAAGTTGAAGGTCTTGAGAATAACCTATTAGATCTTATCGCTGAAAATCCATCTTCTAATCTTTCTATGGATGAGCTTAAAGAGATGACTGATCCTAAGTTATATATCGGGAGAGCACCTAGTCAGGTTGTTGAATTTATTAAAGATATCGTTGATCCTATTTTAGCGAAGAATGTAGTAGAAGATGTCGATATTGAATTAAAGGTATAATCGTAGGGGAAGGCTCCCACGCCTTCCCTAATCGTGTAATTAAAAAATGTAGGGGACGATTTCTTTTCGTCCCCTTTTTTTATTTAAAATTTGTTTCGTGAGACGTAGCAGTGCTACGTCTTTACGATTAATACCTGTCCGCAGATCCCAAGACATTACGATTTTTATTTTTTATCATTTCCTTCAACTCATCTCTAGCAGGTCCAAGATATTTTCTAGGATCGAATTCTCCAGGTTTTTCAGTTAAGACTTTTCTAACCAAAGCAGTCATTACCATTCTACCATCAGTATCAATATTGATCTTACATACAGCTGATGTTGCTGCTTTTCTAAGTTGCTCTTCAGGAACTCCTACTGCATTACCCATATCTCCACCATACTGCTTGATCATTTCAACATACTTTGGAAGTACTGATGACGAACCATGAAGTACGATCGGGAATCCCGGTATTCTTTTTTCACATTCTTCAAGAATATCAAATCTAAGTGGTGGTACTGATTCTCCGGGGCCTAATTTGAATTTGTAAGCACCGTGAGAAGTTCCAATTGAAATTGCAAGGCTGTCAACGCCTGTTTTCTTCACGAAATCCTCAACTTCTTCAGGTTTTGTGTAGCTGCTTGTTTCATGAGAGACTTCATCTTCGATACCTGCTAATACTCCAAGTTCCCCTTCAACAGTCACATCTCTAGGATGAGCATATTCAACGACTTTTTTTGTTAAAGCAACATTTTCATCATAAGGTAAGCTTGAACCGTCGATCATTACAGATGAGAAGCCATTGTCGATACAGCTTTTACAAAGTTCGAATGTATCACCATGGTCTAAATGTAAAGCGATAGGAATATTCGATCCTAATTCGTTCTTTGCCATGTCAGCAGCACCCATTGCCATATAGCGCAACAAAGTTGAGTTTGCGTAATTTCTTGCACCTTTCGATACTTGGATTATTACAGGTGATTTTGATTCGATACAACCATAGATGATAGCTTGAAGTTGCTCAAGGTTATTGAAATTATAAGCAGGAACTGCATAACCGCCATCCATTGCTCTTTTGAACATTTCACGAGTGTTAGAAAGTCCGATATCTTTAAAACTGATTGTTTCCGACATGATTTTCTCCTTTTTATTTTAATTTTATAATTTGAGTGGTATTAATTTAAATAAAAATACGATTATAACCTAAAGTTTTTTTAAAAATATATCCACAGGGTCACTATATGAACTGCACCCCATAAAGTGGACACGGACAAAAAGGACATGTATATTACTGGATGGGAGGTTTTTATGGAGAAGCGTAAGAAGTATAGTAAAGAGTTGAAATTACAGGCAGTTAAA
>WTAK01000089.1 GCA_013139625.1 Candidatus Delongbacteria bacterium
ATATTATGCATCCTAAACATGGTATAAATATTATCGATAATAATAATGTCTCCAGGATCAAGATCGAAGGGCAAAATGTTTATATCGTAGTTGAATTAGAACCTGATGAAGAAATGTTTGCTCCAAATATCCGAGAAGAGATCATGGAACATTTGGAAGGAATGAAATGTTCTCATGAGATCATGGTGAAAACAGAATCAAAAACCGGACAATTTATATAATGAAATATAATATCATCGCAACCTGCACTTTTGGACTTGAATCAGTCTTAAAGAAAGAATTACTGGGCTTAGGCTATAGTGACCTTAATGTTCAAGACGGAAGAGTAACTTTCAAATCGGATGAAGTAGGAATTGCCAGAACAAATCTCTTTCTAAGAACTGCAGATAGAGTATATCTGAAATTATCAGAGTTTCCAGCAAATGATTTTGATCAACTTTTTGAAGGTGTAAAAAAAATCAACTGGCAGGATATGATACCTGAGAATGGCATCATGCATGTCAATGGTAGATCTAAAAAATCAAAGTTATCATCTGTTCCTGCTTGCCAATCAATTACCAAGAAAGCTATCATTGAAAAAATGAAGCTACATTATAAAATTGATAATTTCACTGAAGACGGCACAAAATTTCCAATTGAGATAATATTAGAAAACAATAAAGCAATTGTCACTTTAGATACATCAGGTACAGCTCTCTATAAAAGAGGCTATCGGCTTAATACAGGCGATGCTCCCTTAAAAGAGACACTTGCTGCAGGGTTAGTACTTCTTTCCAATTGGAGGCATGATACACCTCTTGTAGACCCTTTTTGCGGATCTGGCACAGTTCTTATCGAAGCAGCTATGATCGGGAAAAATATTGCACCTGGATTAAATAGGCATTTCCTAGCTATGAAATGGGATTTCCTAAATAAAGATATTTGGAAACAAGCTGTAGATGAAGCTTTTAATAGAATGAATAGTAATAAACTTGAATTATTCGGTTATGACATTGATTCAAAAGTCATCAAATACGCACAACTGAATTCTGAAAATGCAGAAATCAATACAATGATAAATTATTCTCAGAGAGACATCTCAAATTTTGATTTCAGGAATCAGAAAGGTTCCATAATAACAAATCTCCCTTACGGAGAAAGATTAGGTAATAAAGATTCTCTTGATGATCTTTACAAAACTTTTAAAGGATCGATTTCTCAAAATGAAGATTTTGGAAAATTCATTTTCACAGCTCATGATCATTTTCAAGAGATATTTGGAAGAGCTAATAAAAAAAGAAAGCTGTACAACGGCAATATCAAATGCCATTTATACAGCTACTATTCAAAGAGATAATTGCTACTCAACTAATTAAAATTTGTAGTAATAAAGTATCCTTCTTTCAATGAATCTTGTGGTGTACCACCACCTGTTTCATAAATATAACCTTCGATCTCAGCTTCTATTTCAGCACCATCAACATACTTAATAACTTTTATATAAGTATCACCCGCATTTGGGTGAGTACTATTTATAAAATAATTGCCAATTTCGGTAGAAGTTAGAGTTATAGTGTTATAATAAGAATCTGAGATATAAACGATATCACCATTTTGAGCATTTGGTCCCCATAAAAACTCAACATTCCATATCTCATCATCTGAATTTCTAGCAGTAAACTTGACTACATTATTTAGATTCTTCTCGCAAGAAACATAATATTTTGCGTTATATTCTTTTGATGCATCAATACTATATTCATTGTTTATAATATTCTGCGCTAAAGTAATCATTAGACCGTTTGAGTATGCAGGTGGAGCTGTACTTTCCTCTTCACATCCGGTTACGAATAACATTACTAATATCATTGAGAATATTACCAATTTATACTTTTTCATATCATTTTCCTTTTTTTTGTTTAGTCATCCTGAATTCATTTCAAGATCTAATCGTTTCTACGATCCATCATGTACCACCGATCAGCTTCACTTTCCTGCTTTTGTTTAGGTTCAATCTTCTGCTGTGATGAATCTACAATCAATTTTCTGGAAGCAAAACTACCATAGGTAGTTCTCGGATATTTTTGCTTCAATTCCGCATATATATCTGCAGCTTTCTCAAGATCAATTAAATAGTTTTCAGCTATCAATGCGGCTGCCTTCATTATTTTGGGTGAAATAGAACTGTCTTCAAACTTATTTGCTATGGTCATATATTCATCAATAGCTTCAATATACAAGGAATCTAAGAATAGATCTGAAGCAATATTAAAATAAAATTTTGCAGAATCTTCTATTACGGTGATCAACTCTAATCCCCTATCTTTCCTAATTGCATTTGAAGCCAATGTATTTGGATATTCATTTAAGATACTGTCTGGCAATTCTGAATATTTAGTTGTATCCATTTTATATAACAACAACAGTGCTTTAGAAGAAATATGTGGAAGATCATTTGCTTTTGATATATCATTAAGACAAACTTCTGCGGAATCAAGTATTACAATATCGTAAAGATATTTCTCTGCCAGTAACATTTTATTATTAATTATATCTTTGTTTTGTTTTTCCAGATCTTTTTCCAGTTTCTTTTTCTCAATTTTCAAATTACCTGTAGCATCAAAAGTTATACTATCCTTAAGTCCTTCTAACTTTTTATCTATCCTTGATAATTTTGATAACGTACTATCAATTTTAACTTCCGAGATAGGTATTTTCTTCTTCAACCTTCTAAATTCATTGATCGTTTTCTTTCTTTTTGCTGCTTTCTTAGAAAAATCATTACCTCTATCATAATAACTGGAAGAATCATACATTGTTAAAGCATTTTCAAGATCTTTTTTATAATTGAAATAATATTCACCTATATAATATGCTGTCTCAGATAGAACAGCTCCATTTTCTCTATTTTTTTGATTTGTCCTCAAGATTTCATCTAACTTATCATATGATTTTTGATACTCACCCAAAGAATAATACAATTCTCCTAATTTAATGTCACCCTTTAGTGAATATTCATCATATTCTTCATTACTTAGAATATTTTCTATGATCACTAGAGCACTATCGGTATATCCCTGTTTTTGCAAAGCATCTGAGTACTTCAAAGTATTTTCAAATTTCTTCTCTCTAGTCTCAACATTATCGATTAACTGCTTATAGATATTTGCAGAATTCTTATGATCTTTCACCTCATCTGCTAATATGGAGGCTTTTTCTAGAAATATTATCTTCTCTCCGGAAGATTCACTTTCATTTGCAGCTTCTAAATAAAGATTGAGTGCTTTAGTCGTATCTTTGAGCGACAAACTCATCTCCGCATTCAATTTCTTCAAATCCAATGGATCGATATCAAGATCACTAGTCTTTATTGCTTCTATCAATTCAATTGCTGCATCATAATTATTTAAAGCTATTTCAACTTCAGCCAAATATACTTTTGCCTTATTTCTTAAATCTGATTCTGGATAGTTGGTTAATATCTCTACATATTTTCTTTTGGCTTTATCATATTTTCCCTGTCTGTAATAGCTCTGCCCCATCATCAATAAAGCATCATCTACCCATTTACTATTGGGATAAAATTCTAGTATCTTTGATAGTTCCTTAATACTGCTTTCATAAAGGGCTTTGTCGATCCTATTATTCATCTTTCTTTTATCTTCAGCATCATCAAAACTTTTTTTTGCATTAAAGTACATGTTGAAATAAGCACAACTTGACAACAACATGATCAGCAAGATCAAGAATATTTTTTTCAGCTTAAACATTACTATTAACGACCATTTCTACAATTATCTTCAACTGCTCTAAAATTAACTTTACCATTACCCATTACTGGCAATTCCGGATAATAGATTATTTTCTTAGGCATTGCTATTGGAGGTAGTTCGCTTGCTAATTTTTTCTTAAGTTCTTTTTCATCAATTTTTGCTGTTATTGCTACAACTATTTCTGCACCTTTAGATATATGAGGAATCTCAACCGCACAACAAAGTTCATCGTCACCCATAAATTTCTCGATTGCATTCTCTACTGCAACTAAAGATACCATTTCACCACCGATCTTAACGAACCTTCTTAATCTACCTTTATGCCACAAAAACCCATCTTCGTCTATTACGCCAATATCTCCTGTATCATACCAACCTTTGTGAATATGCAAAGCGGTTTCTTCAATATCGTTGTAATAACCTTTCATTACCAATCTACCTTTTACAAGTATCTTGCCCTCTTCTCCGGTAGCTACTTCTTCATCAGATTCAATACCGACTATTTTAACATTTACACCCGGCAATGGAGGACCTATACTTCCAAATTTATTATTATCCAGTCTGTTAACAGAGATTACTGGGCTTGTTTCAGTTGCACCATAACCTTCAAGTATATCAATACCGTGTTTATGCTTAAAAGAATCTTTGATATTCTTATTTAATTTATCTCCACCTGTCATGACTAATCGTAAACTTTTAAAATCTCCTGCTTCAGATTTCTGAGAATATCCCCTTATAAAAGTAGGTGTTGTTGTAATAATAGTACATTTGTTTTTCTTTATTCCGTTTGCAACAGTTTGGTATTCTAATGGATTTGCAAAAGTATTTACTGCAGCCCCAGATAACAATGGTAAAAAGAATGATGTTGTTAATCCAAAGATATGGAATAAAGGTAATACACCTGCAAATATATCATCTTTCCCAATATAGAATTCGTGCTGTATAGCTTCTACATTTGATAGAATATTATCGTGAGACAGCATAACTGCTTTAGGTTCTTTTTCACTTCCGGTCGTAAATAATAATACTGCAATATCATCCGGTTCTTTATTCGAAATAAATAATTTAGGCATAAATGATTTAAATAGAGCTGATATCTTCTTTAATATTGAAACAGAGCTAATAATATCTTCCAGAAAAACCATTCCCTGCATAGGTTTTAATCCTATCTTATCAATAAATTTTCTAGAAGTAACAACTGTTGAAAAACTACCTTTTTTCATAGCATATTGAATATTTCTTTCAGCTCCTGTAGAATAATTGATCATTACAGGTATTTTACCGGAAAATAGAACTGCAAAAGTTGTAATAAATCCACCGGCAGTTTTTGGTAGCATAATTCCAATAAACTCATCTTTATTCTTTCTCATAATTGATGATAATAAAAGAGATGCTATTAATAGTTTACCAAAAGTATAAGTTTGTCCGGTTGCTGTATCAATGATCGCTGTTCTTTTCTTATTCTTCTTTGCAATTTCGACAAATTTTGAATGTAAACTCATTTTTATCCCCTCATCTTATTAATTATCTTTGTGGTTGATCTTCCGGGTGTCAAATTGACTATTTTTACTTCTCCACCATTTTCATGCACTATATCAGATCCTACGATATATTTAACATCTGAACTATCTGAAATATTTGGATCATAATCTCCACCTTTTACTAGTACATCAGGCTTTATTAATTCGATCAACTCTATTGGTGTGTCATCTTCAAATATAATAACGTAATCTACTGATCTAAGTTCGCTTAGGATAAATGCTCTATCCAGCTCAGAATTTAGAGGTCTATCATCACCCTTTAATCTCTTTACTGAACTATCGCTATTTACTCCTACTATCAATATATTACCAAATGTTGCGGCTTCCTTTAAATAATCAACATGTCCTTTGTGTAAAATATCAAAAACTCCATTTGTAAATACAATTTCTTTATTCTCGGATCTAAGTTCTGATACGATGTTTGATATTTCTTTTAGATCATCTATCATACCACGACACCTGAATTCTTTAATCTTTTTAAAAGGTCATCCGGATTTACCGGCACAATACTTACATCCTCAACAACCAATGAAGCTGCGTAATTTGCAATTGTACAAGCCTGCTTGAATGTAGCACCTGCACACATAAATGTAGTAATTGACGCTATTACGGTATCCCCTGCACCAGAAACATTTGAGATCTTCATAGCTTTTGCAGGAATAATTTCCATCTTTTTACCTTTTGTAAATAAAGCTATTCCTTTTTCACTTAGAGTTATAACAACATGTTTAAAGTCTAGTTTTTTGATGAGGTCCAATCCTGCTTTTTCAATATCTTTTTCAGTAGTGATCTTTCTTCCTAGTATTTTCTCTGCTTCATAAAGATTAGGCTTAAATAAAGTTGCACCTTTAAAGCTGGAAAGATTATTTAACTTAGGATCAACTGTTACGATAATATTGTTTTCATTACAAAGTTTGATAATCTTCTTATTTATAGCCGGAGTTAACATTCCTTTGTTGTAATCTTGAAGTATTACTCCATCAATATTCTTCATATTCTTTTCAAAATCTTTAATGATCTTTTTCTCTAGTTTAGTACTGATAAAATTCTTATCTTCTTTATCAAAACGTATAACATGTTGGTTTGAAGCTAATATTCTTGTCTTTACAGTAGTTGGTCTAGTAGGGTCAATATTTATATTCTCAATATTAATATCATAATTACGCAAATTCTCTACAAAATTAGAACCATATAGATCATTACCAATTATTCCGAACAAACATGTCTTAGCACCGATAGATTTAATATTCAAAGCTACATTTGCCGCTCCACCGGGCTTGATCTCTTCGTGAGTAATATCAATAACAGGAACCGGCGCCTCCGGTGAAATCCTATTGGTATCACCCCAATAATATACATCAAGCATGACATCGCCTATCACTGCGATCTTTTTATTTTTTAGATTATTGAATATTTCTTTTATCTTAGAGCTTTTTATCTTTACCATTTTGTGTCTCCTGTTGTATGGGCTCAATATCTTGAGCCCTTACATACTTTGCATTTTTGATCGGCTCGCCATTTATTACGTAGTAATATTCATCTGAGAGACCTAGCATCGCATGGTCTCCTTTTGAATTACCTAGAGTAATGATCTGTGAATTTTCAGTATAATACTCCGATTCCTTTATCCTTTTTACTTTCTCTTCGTTGTTACAGTTCATACCTATAAAATTTCCGGTCAATTTTCCATCTTTTTCTTCTACTCTTGTACATATTAATCCGTCATAACCAAGCTCTTTTGCAAAATATCCAATATAGGTATCAGGTGAAGCTGTAACTAATATTATTTTATACCCGTCTTCCCTAAATGTTTTTAATAACTCTACTACTTTATCATTAAATCTAAGCTTTTTTATATACGTTGTATTCTTCTCTGCAATGAACGAAATCTCAACTCCTGAGAAAAACTTTTTAAAACTATATCTTTTCATATCATTTCTAGAAATTTTTCCAAGAAAAAATTTAATTAAATTAAATACCAATCCAGGCATTGAGCTACATATCTTAAATATTGATGAATAAAAGAAAAGAGATCTTATGAAAGAATCTTTCCTTGTGACCGTTCCATCAAAATCACTAAATACTATTTTTTGTTTCTCACTCATCACTTACAAACACCTTTTTACTTCTATTTCCATAAGAGATCAATTTATTATCCATAATACTGATCCCTTTAAGATCTGAATCAGGAGCTAAAATGACTCTATCTATTGCAGACTGTAATTTCCCATTATAAATTGCTTTAGCCACATCCACTTTATATATGAGATCTTTGCCGATCTTATTTGCCAAAACATATAAGTCATTTCCAACACATGAAAGGTTCTTTATATAGAATTCACTTTTGATCTTAAAACTACTCTGACTCTTGAGAGTTCTACCTTCTGTTAAAAACTCAGATTTACAAAAATATAAATATCCCGAATATATATAATCATTGATGACAATGAACTTTTCGTTGTTAAAATCTACAGTTGCAAGTGTTGCTGATGAAGCAAATCCTGTGCTGTATTCTTCAACTATATCAAAAATATCCTCATTCATTATCTTCAACAGATCTAACTTGTACACCTTATTTAGGAGATCATCGATAACATATAGATACTCTCCATCAAACTCAATATCTTTCACTTGAGTTAAATATGAAGGAAGGTCTAATGATTTAAAAAAATCTATTTTATCATCTTCATTTTTATAAATAAAAAGTTTCGATTCTTTATTCTCAATAGTGGATACGACTAAAATAAAGTTATTTATAGCAACAATACCCCTATTCCTATAATTCCCGGTTTCATGAAAATTATCAATTGCTTCCCACTGAATTATTTCAGCATTGCTTTCAAATTTATTAATAATTAGATCTAAGAAATACGGTGAAATAGCAAACATTGTTAGAATCATGATAACACTGGCTACAACTTTATAAATTGCTTTTACTTTACCTCCTAAACTAAAGAGATAATCCACAAGAGAGTACAAGGTCACTCCAATGACAACGAATGATATAGAGAAAGTTGTAAGATAGTTTATGTAGAAATTAATATTATTCAAATTAAATAGCATCGTAATTAGAATTATCATCAATCCAATGATAATACCTAGAAGTTTACCCCTTATCTTAAATATCAGTAGCAAGGCAATGTTTAACACTAGGCCAACAATCGCGGACCAAAATAAGAACGTATCAGAAAGAACTCCGCCTTCTTGTATAACATTTATCATCAGCGCATACATTAGCAAGTACTGACCTCCAAACTGTACGGCTCCTTTAAGTTTACCACTAAACCTGGCACTAAGCACTGTACCTGAGAATGATGCAAATATCCGAACATAGGCAACAATTATATCTCTGAAAAAGAAAAATACCATAAACCATATAGGAAATAACCCATGATAAGCTAATGCAAAGAAGTAGAAAAACCTTGATATAGAATCCGAAAGTGGATCCAATATTTTACCAAGATCTGTAACCAAATTCTCTCTTCTTGCTACATATCCGTCAATTATGTCTGACACCTCAGATAAACTCA
>WTAK01000338.1 GCA_013139625.1 Candidatus Delongbacteria bacterium
AATTTAAATTTTTGCTTAATTGATGACATTGAAGTTATTGAAGGATACCATGCCAAAATAGACACTCCCGAAGCAGGTGTATGGGATTTTGAATCGTATACTCCTGTGGTATCTGGATTTCCAATAGAAGGTGACATAGTAGATGCACGTGCTGAATCAGTTACTTTAAGTGGTATAATCAAAACTTTCAAACTGGATACACTGTCCATGTATGAATTTACTCCTGATATTCCTATAAATTTCAAATATACATGGCCTACAGATTATGGAGCCTTACCATGGTTCGATAGACCGCTGAAAAGTGAAGGTAAAGGAAAAACTAATACTGAAGAAATAATTAATTCTTGGGAACGGTTAAAGCGAATAGATTCAAAGACTTTAAAAGAAACTGAGTATCCTGTAAAATGGGGTGATGAACATTTTGATCTGAAAAATCCGGGAGTTTATAACATAAGAACGATTGTAGAAGATGCAAACCCTTTAGATGATGAATATATTGCAGTTATACCAGATACGACACAAATAATAATTCCTCCATGGAAATTAAAATTACATGGTGATTTTACTTACTGGGATGGAACATATAATGATCAAGGGTTTATACCTTACATAGAAAAGAAAGAATATTCCGATAATCAAGATGTTAAAATGTATATCTGGCGACCTTTCTTAGAATTACCAAATTTTCATAATAGCACAATTACAATTTCACATAATGGAAGTATTATTGAAACTTTTGTTGAATATGAGTTCGATCATTACATGTATACAGCTAATAAAACTGTTGGAACTTATACTGAATATGGCGATACTTTTGGATTAACTGAAGGAATAGAATGGGGAAGAACAGGTAATGAAGATCCCGGATTCTATCAAATAAAAGCAACTGAATTTGATGATTCTTTGGGAGTTGAAATTGTACAGGAAAAAGAAATTCAAATCTGCCCAATGTATTACGATTTTGAGTCTTTAGATTGGCCCGATGATTGGGATAAAAATGCAAGTGCTGCTGATCCTACTCTCTGGCAGAGGTCTTATGATGCTGATGGAGAAAAACCATTAGAAAACTGGAATGTGTACGGTTATTATGATACATACTATCATAGATCTACCTCATTAGAAACACCTGAGGTAACACTAAATAAAGATTACAATACACTTGTAAGTGCATGGGTAAGTTTACCTAGAGTAGATTCAGATTGGGCACCACTCGTAGCTCAATATTTAGTGCAGGCAAGTGTCAATGGTGGTGAATATTTTACAGTATATGAACCTGTAGAAGAAGACTACGAAGCTTTCGACAATGCAACTGGTACAATGAATTGTATGAGACCATTTTTCTATTCTCTAGGAGATTCGGTCTCAATAGGTACAACAGTAAAAATGAAATTTAAAATTATTGGTGATGAGTATCAATATGTAGATGAGTCTAGTGAGAAGACTGAACAGAAATTTGTCATAGATGATATAAAAATAATGTATACCAAAGAAGAAATTCCTGTAGGTCCGATCATAGAGTCTGCTACTCAAGGTGTGAAATCAAATCAAATTGTATGGCGTAGAAATGATTCAAAGATAGATTCTCGTACACTTGATGTATACAATGTATATAAAAATGGGATGAAAATTACTACAACAGTAGAAACCACGTACATTGATACAGCTGTAGAAAACTACACAACATACGAATATGCCATTACAAGGCAGATTGATCATCCAACATTAAAGGAGACTTCAGCTTTTGACTGTAATATATCCCTTACTACAACAGAACTTACTTACCCAAGACCTAGATTCTTTGAGTTGATTCAGGGTGCGGAAATTGAACAAAGTAATGCAAATTTGAATTGGTCACCTCCCAAAATGGGAGCTATAGAATACAAAATATATAGGAATGGAGAATATTTAAACTCAACCACAGATTCAACTTATACAGATTGTTTTTTACATGAAGGTGATTATTCATACTATGTAATTGCAAAGTACTCAACACCTGAAGGAGAGTCGTGGGCAACTGACACAAAAAGTATTACTGTAAGCAGTAGTTTAGGTAGTACAATATTACCTGTAATAGAAAGTTTTGAAAATAACGGTCTCCTACCTGATGGTTGGTCATTTGATGGAGGAAATACAGGTGAGGTTAGTGTAGCTGATTCTTCTATTTGTGATATTGAACCGATAGATGGTGAATTTATGATTCAATTCTTAACTACATTAAATTCAGATATGTATCAAAATTCCAAAGAGATAATATCGCCAACTTACGATCTATCTACATGTTATAATGCAAGAATTTCGTTTAATTTATTTCACACAATAGATGTAATTATCTGGCAACCTGTTTTCCTTAGAATAAACAGTAACATAGTTAGTGAATATGACTTAAGTGATTATTCAATAAACCAATGGAATGTCTTTAAATATGATTTAGATGAATCATATTTAACTGATAGCGTAAATATTTCTATTGCTCTTTCTATATTTTCTTTTTGTCACGATTCTTTATATATTGATAATTTCCAAATTACAGCTATTGAAGCCGATCCACCTGCTAATATAGTTATTTTAAGAAACGATACAAATACAATACTATCATGGGATGAAGTAACAGATGCAATAAAATATTACGTTTATCGATCGAAGAAACCTGATATTGACTATGTTGAAGTAGGTACAAATACAACAAATACTTTCACAGATAATTCGATACTTGATGATGGTGTTTATTTTTATAAAATTGTTTCTGAAATTATTGTAGGATCAAAATCAGGAGGTGCAAAATGAAAAAGATAATAACTATAATATTTCTAATGCTTCAAATAGTTGTTTTTTCAGGTATTAAATCATTACCAAGTGAAACAGTGGGTTTTAGTACTACCAGCTGTGATAGTATGGCAGGAATGGATTATCATTATATTTCAATACCATTTGCCGCTGAAGGTGACTCATCCCATCATTTAAATCCTGATGGTGATAAGTTTCATAATATCTGGAGATGGAATGAAACTTATCAGGGTTGGTCGGGTGCAAGTTATTTTCCATATTTCGATTGGGGATGGATATCTAGTTTTCCCATATATGCAGGAGAATCATACTTAATTGCAGCATTGCAAACTAATTTTGATTTCACAACTAATGGAGTTTACGAAGAAATTCCACCGTATGAGTTAATTACAACCGATGGTAATGATATGAATCTAATAATGGTTCCCTTAACCAAATCCGATCTTACAATGGCTGGTAGTGGTTTAGGAAATGACATTGGTAGTTGCAGTCAAGTTGTAAAATGGAATCCGGAATTACAATTGTCGAGAGTTACAACCTATAACGGATTATCATGGAATTGGGATTTTCCGATTAGCATTGGTGATCCAATTTATGTGAATATGACGGACAGTGTTACTTGGCCTTACGAAAATACGAAATATCAGTCAAATAGAAATAAAGACGTTGAATTCACTGAAATAAACTTACCTAAATCTTTATATTACCGTGTAGTAAATTCGACAAAAGAAGACTATGATTTTACAGGCAAGATAGATGATATAACATTTAAAGCTTGGATATCAGGTAGAGAGGACGATATAATTACGGAAAGTACTTATGGGTGTGGTTTAATGCAAGTAGCTGATACTCATTCAACTGTTTACATCAATCTAGGTAATTTTGATAACAGATGGGAGCCGGGAGATATAGTTAACTTGGTTGTTACAGATCAGAGCAGTAAAGATCCTGATAATTGGATGGAAGGAAAAGGTGATTACAAATTGAAGAACAATGCTGACGCAGTGTACAGAGGTTTTAAACCTAAGATAAAAGATTCTGGAGAGCCAATTGTGCTTGATGGTACAACAGGTATCGAATCAAACATACCATACGAAACTAAACTGTACCAGAATTATCCTAATCCTTTTAATCCGACTACAACGATAAAATTCTCACTTAAGGATGAAAGTATGGTTAACTTGAATGTTTACAACTATTCTGGACAGCTAGTAAAATCATTAGCAAATGAAATTAGAGAAAGAGGATTCCATAAGATAGAATT
>WTAK01000127.1 GCA_013139625.1 Candidatus Delongbacteria bacterium
AAACCTTATCAGCCATTACGTCGAAATTAAGTGATTGCTCAGGTTGTTCAGGAAGATCAAATTTAACTGTCTTAGTTTCACCCTTTTTCATTCCTTCAAGTTCTTGATCTATTTGATCGTTCGTAAGACCAACTTCTATTGTTTTTGTTTCCCACTCAGCTTTTTCATCTCCGGTAGGTTTGATTTTAATATCTACGATAGAACCTTTTTTTATTGGTTCGTCAGTTTCTTTTTGTGATGCATGTTTATCAAGTAATTTATTGATAACTTCGCTAACTTCTTCATCAGTTACAGTTACTTTAGTATATTCAACTTCCATGCCGGTATAATCAAGTAATTCAAATTCCGGGTTTATCTCTATTTTAGCTGAGAATTTAAGAGCTTCGTCTTTTTGATCGATATTTTCAATTACCGGATCAGCAAGAGGATATATCTTATTCTCGATCAAATAATTACTATATGAAGAGTTAATTGCTTCATTTATTGCGTCGATCTCAATATTTGCAGTATATCTAGTTTTAATTATACTTGCAGGAACTTTGCCTTTTCTGAAACCATCTACTTTTGCGGTTGATCTGAACTTTTTGAATGCAACATCTTTGTATTCTTTGAGCTCATCTGCTGATAATTCAAAGTTTATTATTTTGCTATAACCTTTCTCAACAGTTGATTCTGTCTTCATTGAAACTCCTTGTTTATTTTTTTAACCTAATTTTTTCTTTTCTATTTTTTCAACCTTTACCCATCCAATTCTTTGTTTGGAAATGGATAATATTGTAAAAGAAAGTCCGATTGCATCTTTCTTATCATCTACCTCCGGAACTTCACCGAAAATATCGTATAAATATCCACCAAGGCTTTCATAATCTTCATCTTCAGGTAAATTGATCCCTAAGATATCATTTATATCATCAACAGGTATCTTAGCATCAAATTCATACACTATTTCACTAAGTTTTTTATAAAGCTGATCTTCGGTATCAAATTCGTCTTGGATCTCACCAACGATCTCTTCAATTATATCTTCCAATGTTATCATACCTGCAGTTCCACCATACTCATCAACAACAACAGCAATATGAATCTTGTCTTTCTGGAACATCTTAAGAAGATCGCCGATATCTTTTGATTCAGGTATGAATGTTACATCTCTGACAATGTTTTTTATGCTGAATTTTTCATCTTTCTTATTTATGTAATGTAATAGATCTTTAATGTATAAGATGCCTATGATATTATCGATGCTTTCATTGTAGACAGGGATCCTTGAGAAACCATTCTCATTGATGAATTCTAGAAGTTCAGGTAAAGCAATTTCATCTTCAATAGATTTCATATCAACTCTAGGTACCATGATCTCTTTAACCGTAGTTTCACCGAATTCAAATATTGAGTTGATCATATTCTTCTCATCTTCTTCTAAAGCACCTTCTTCTTCACCTACTTCCATTAGATTTTCAATATCCTTACGGGTAAAGGCAGTAATTCCTTCAACACCTTTAAATCTCCCAATAAAGACATTAACTATTTTCGAAATTATGTAGGTTAAGATATAAAATACTGAGTAGAAGAACATTACTAAAGGAAACATTTTCCTACTGAATGATATTCTATTCCTAATAGCATAAGATTTTGGAATTATTTCACCGAAGAGTAAGATAATTATACCAACAACAAATACCTCGATAAGCATTCCCCATCCTTCCAAAGGCGTACCGGCTAATAAAGTATGTGTAAATAAAGCAGCAATCGTTGCAATGCTGATATTTACGATTGTATTTCCGAGTAAAAGAGATATTAATAAAAATTCAGAATTCTCGGTTAAGGATTTATGAATTTTCTGATCCTTTTTATTCTTAGAGTTTCTAAGCTCATTTAATTCACTTTCAGTTAAGCTGATCAGAGCAGTTTCTGAAGCTGAAAATAACATACTAAGCGGTAATAACGCAAAAAATCCAATTATTTGCAACCAACTCCCAAGCGGAACGGCGTCCATTTAATTCTCCCAATTCTGTTTAATAGTAAAAAGTAATATAACCCTTTTAGGACCATATCACTAAGTTTTTATATTATTTTCTTCCAAGTATTTTAATAATTTATCTTCGGATCTATGCATAATATCTTTTTCTTTTTTTGTTCGGTCATTATATCCTATTAGGTGAAGTAATCCATGAAATATGAGTCTGTTTAGTTCATTTGTTAATTTAACTTTGTACTCTCTGGCTTGTTTTTTAGCTTCATCAACACAGATAAGTATTTCACCATCAAGATTCTTGAGATCTTTTTCGTAGGTAAAAGTAATAATATCAGTCGATCCTTCATGCTTTAGATGCTCTTTATTCAGTTTCATCATCTCTTCATCATTTATAAAAGAGACACTAAGAGTATCAATATTGCATTTATGCATATCTTCAAAAAGCATGATAAGTTTTTTTGTCTTTTTTCTGCAAATTCTACTTTTAGTAAAATTATTAATTGAGATATTAACTGATTTCATCTATTTGCTTTTTTTCTTGTGGTTTACTATTCTTTTCAGGATATACGATTCTTGAATGGTACATTCCTGTCAATACCGGTATCATTGCTTCTCTAATCTTACTGAGGTCATTTATTTTCAAGTTACACTCATCAAGCTCACCGGTTTGAAGTCTTTCCAGAATTATTTCATTTATTATCTGACGGAAGCGGTCTATATTTGCATTTGTCTCAGTACGACTTTTAGCTTCAACAATATCAGATAACATAACGATCGCGGTTTCCTTGGTCTGAGGTTTAGGTCCCGGATATTTATATATTGATTCATTTATCTTTTCTTCGGGAGCTTTAGCTTGGTTTACAGCTTTATTATAGAAAAATTCCATACGAGAAGTACCATGATGTGTTTTAATAAAATCAATAATCACTTCCGGCAGTTTGTATTCATGTGCTAACTTGGCACCTTCCTTCACATGATTCGATAATATAAGGGCACTCATATTAGGAGCCATTTTGTCATGCTTATTACCAATGTTCTTTTGGTTTTCAACAAAATATGCAGGCTTGAAAGTTTTACCAATGTCATGATAGTATGCACCGACTCTAGCTAATAATGAGTTAGCATTTATGGCTTCGGCCGCTGCTTCTGCAAGGTTCCCAACAACGATACTATGATGTGAAGTTCCAGGAGCTTCTATCTGTAATTTCTTCAATAATGGTCTGGACATATCAGATAATTGCAGAAGAGTTATGTCTGTTGGCATTTTGAATAGGATCTCTATCAGTGATAATAGCGCCAACGCTAAGAGAGGTGTTACAACAGCATTGATCGAACAATGAAGGAAAATAGTACCGAATTGGTTATTTCCTGCGGTCAACAATAACTGAAATCCTAAAGCTGGTATCAATAATCCAAAAAATGTGTATACAAATGTTTTATAGATAAACTGGAAAATATCTCTAATTTTGTTAACACCATAAATCGTGATAAGACCTGAGAATAGAGGTATGAAAACAAATGTGTAACTATTACCAACGATCAGAGAACCAAGCATTGTTATTATTACTGTTCCAGCGAAAGCTGTTCTCAGATCGAAAAATATTCCGATTAAGATAGAGGTAACAGGCATCAATACCAGATAAGGTGAATAATTTTCAATATATTTTGCAGAGAAATATATTGCACTCAGTTGGATAAGGATCAGTAAGAATATCAAAGTCATTTTCTTAATATTACAGAAAAATTCAAATCGGTTAAAAAATAACATTATGATTAGTACAATATAGAATAAAGATGTGAGTATTATTTTTCCTCCAATATTTCTAAAATTGATCTTACCGATAAAATTCTTACTCATTTCGGATTCAGCTTTTTCTTTTATCTTTTGGTCAAGGGAGCTTAGCTTATCATAGATATCTTTGGTGATCAACATATTTTTTGCTACGATCTCTTCACCTTTATTTACTAATCCTCGAGCTAATGGTACGCCATTTTGAGCTATCAAGATCATTCGTTCAGTTAATATCTTATCGAATATTATGTTTGGTCTTGTAAAGTTGGAAATGATCTTATTCCAATATTTTAGAGAGTCATTATCAACGTCAGTTATATAGTTATTGACTAAAAAATCGAGATTGTCTTCATTTTTTCTTTCGATATCATTATAGTCGTTAATATTTTTTATTAATGTATCTTTAGGCGATATCACCATTAATTTGCCAAGTTCTCTATTAAATATTGATTTTT
>WTAK01000085.1 GCA_013139625.1 Candidatus Delongbacteria bacterium
GGTATTCAGGTTATGGAGAGATAGATATCCAAGCTGCGTTGAATGCCGGAGGAACACCTCCTGCAACACCAACGCTTGTATCTCCAACGGATGGCAGTTCGCTTGCTGATCTAACGCCAACTTTTGACTGGGATGATGTTGTTGATGCTGATTCTTATACAATTCTTGTTGATAACGCATCTAATTTTTCATCACCTGAGATAAATGAGAACCCAACTTCAAGTGATTATACACCGTCAGCCGATCTTGCTGAAGGAACATACTATTGGAAAGTTCTTGCTACAAATGCAAGTGGTTCGAGTGCTTATTCTGGTACTTGGGATGTTACGCTAACTACACCACTTTCAATGCCGGGCATTCCTACACTGATCTCACCAACAGATGGTTCAACAGTTGAAGATCTTACACCTACATTTGATTGGTCAGATGCAAGTGATGCAACGGGATATCATATTCAGATAAGTACAAATAAACAGATGTCTGCAATAATTATCGATACTACAACACCAACAAGTGACTATACACCTCCATCAGATATGGCTGTTGATGTATATTATTGGTGGGTAAGTTCTACTAACGCAACTGGAGAGAGTAATTTTACCGGATATTGGGATGTAGATGTAATTGCACCACCACCACTACCCGGTATAGCAACATTGATCTCACCTGCAGACGCGAGCGATACATTTGACCTTACACCTTCATTTGATTGGTCAGACGCAACTGATGCGACAGGTTATGAAATACTTGTAGATAATAATGCCGATTTCAGTTCTCCTGAAATAAATACAACTACAACTTCAAGTGACTACACACCGGGAACGGATCTTGCACTGGATACTTACTATTGGAAAGTAAGAGGTACAAATGTAGTTGGCAATGGAGAGTATTCATCGACATGGTCATTTAATATACTGATATCACCACCATCTGCACCAACATTGATAACACCCGCTGATGTAAGTACAATTGAGGATCCTACACCGGCATTTGACTGGAGTGATGCTTCAGGTGCAACGGGATATGAGATTTTAGTAGATAATAATGCCGATTTCAGTAGTCCTGAGATAAATACTACAACTTCAAATAGTAATTATACGCCGGGAACTGATCTTACGTTAGATACTTATTACTGGAAAGTACTTGCTTCAAATTCTTCAGGAGATAGTCCGTATTCATCAACATGGAGCTTTACACTTCAAGCACCATTGCCTGGAGTTCCAACATTGATCGAACCTTCGGACCTTTCAGGTGTACAGGACACAACACCATATTTCGATTGGAGTGATGCAAGTGATGCAGTAACTTATGATTTATTAGTTGATGATAATGCTGATTTCAGTTCACCTGAAATTGATACTTCTGTTTCTCCAAGTGAATATACTGCTGCCAGTGCTTTGGCATTAGGAATTTATTACTGGAAAGTAAGAGCAGTTAATGCTACCGGTAATAGCAATTATTCAGGAGTATGGAGTTTTGATGTTCAGGCACCATTACCGGGAATTCCAACTTTGATCTCTCCGACAGATGGTTCAATTGTTGATAATCTAACACCTACGTTCGACTGGTCAGATGCAAGTGATGCAACAGGATATCATATTCAGATAAGTACGAATAAACAGATGTCTCAAATAATTATTGATACTACAACACCCACAAGTGACTATACTCCACCTTCAGATCTTGCAGAAGATACATATTACTGGTGGGTAAGTTCTACTAACGCGACAGGAGAGAGTAGTTTTACCGGATATTGGGATGTTGATGTTATTGCGCCACCACCATTGCCTGGTATTGCTACATTATTGACTCCTTCAGATGTTAGTGATGTATATGATCTTACACCTTCATTCGATTGGAGTGATGCAAGTGATGCAACAGGTTATGAGATATTCGTTGACAATAACTCTGATTTCAGTAGCCCTGAGATAAATACGGCAGTTGCTACAAGTGATCATCTTGCTGTAAGTGATCTTGCATTGGATACTTATTTCTGGAAAGTAAGAGCAATAAATGCAGTAGGTAACGGAGAATACTCTACTACTTGGAATTTCACAGTATTACCATTGTCAGCTCCAATGAATATTGTGACAGGTATATCAGGATCTGATCTTGTTGTTGACTGGGATGTTGTTGCAGGAGCAACGGTATATGATGTTTATTCATCAGATGATCCTTACGGTACATTTACTTTTGTTACTTCAGTTGGAACGAACCAATATACAGTAGCAGCTGATCAAGCAAAATTATTTTACTATATCGTAGCAACTAATAGTACGAAGTAATAAAAGTACACAATTGATAAAAAAGAGGGATGTAAAATTCCCTTTTTTTTTTTTGGAAAAACATATAAATAATTGTATTTTACTTCGATCGTAAATTTATTTGGACAATTTTAATGAATACAAAAAAAGAAGATCTATTTAAATCAGATGACCAATTTCGTACTTTATTTGAGCATTCTCACGATGCAATGATCATTTCGAATAGAGAAAAAGAAATTTTATTAGTCAATGCAGCAGCAGAGAGAATATTTGGTTATAAAGAAAATGAATTGATTGGTAAATCTATATTAGAACTAATGCCGGAAGATAAAAGAAGTAGCTATGATAATGATATGTCAGAAGCTTTAAAAGATAAAGTTGTTACAAATAGAGATAATTCTAAAGATTTTTTTGGAAAAAGAAAAAATGGAGAAATATTTCCAATCGAGCTTACTTTTACTGGATGGAATTCTAAAAATAGA
>WTAK01000266.1 GCA_013139625.1 Candidatus Delongbacteria bacterium
ATGAGACTTCTGGTATTATTTACCTTCATCTTCCCTGCATTATTTCTGTCACTGATAAGCTTATCCGCATTGGATAGCATTTTCAGTGCAAGTGAAAGCTTATCTGATTTATAGTATAGGTCGGCTAGATTTTGATACAATGATGCTTTGCCGGAATTCTTTTTTATCATTGGCAGTGCTTTCTTGTAGAATTCTTCTGCATTGCTGTAGAAAGATTTCTTAAAATAACATAGCCCTACCGATTCGTACAAGTTCGCCATTGAATTGTCAGGGATATTTTCGAATATATCTGAGTTATCTGTTACTATATTGTAAATATTCATAGCTGAATCTATCTTTCCGGCTTTGTAATAATTTACTAGAATTGATTTTAGAGAATTAAACAGGACTTCAGAACTCTTCACATTAAGACTATTGCTCAACGAATCTAACTCGCCCGATGAGATCAATCTTCCTGTTTGCAGGTATTTTGTTTTGTAACTTATACTCTTATCAAAATCTCCCTTTCTTGCATAGATAGAAGACAACATATTGTAACTTCTTAACTTCTGCTTGATGTCTTTCCTTGAAATATAGTCTAATATCCTATCCTGATATACTACACTGCTGTCATATTCTGCTGACCTGAAATAATCCTTAGAAATATTATCGTATGCTTTTACAATTTGCTTTTCAATGTTATTTTCCTCTGCAAAAGAAAGTAATTCTTTCCCGTATTTTATCGCATTCTTATAATCTTTAGATTTTGAATAGGATGATATTATTGTGCTTAAAATATTCAATTCCTGCTTTTTATCTTTAACTTTTCGAGCCATTATGAGAGCTTGTGCAAAATAGGAAGAAGCTTTTTCATATAGAGTACTTTTAAAATTCCTAATACCGCTTCGTACAAGGTTTTGAAGGTTATCACTTGCAAAATTTCTCTGCTCCCTTTCATTCATACCAATAGACCCGAATATCTCAAGATCTCCACAACTATTTATTGTCTTACACTGGGACAGAACTTCATCTATATTAGACACTTCAAGCTTGGAGAATGAATCTTTTGCAAAAGTATCTATCTTATTTTCAGTTACTTTCGACATTGGAAGTATTATTGATTGAGCTCCTGAATATATAAGAGAATTCACCAGCATAAAATAATCACTTGGTTCAGGCATTTTATCAAACCCTTTTAGCAAAACTCCATATGCAGGTATTTTATATTTAAGAAAATCACTTATTTTAAGCCTGGATTCTCCGATACTGAAATAATTCTCCAAAGAGTTGTTGCTACCCTTGTTTAGATACTTATCAAAGTAAATAAATCCACCATTGTCGAATAAATTCTTCACATCTTCATTGCTCTTCAATTTTGACAGATATTTCAGTTCAGAGTAGTTAATGTTTTTATTTTCTTCGATCATTCCCAGTGAAGATATCGTTGGCAATTTTGAAAATGATGGTTCAATATCTTCGTTACTCTTATTTACAGATGTTATAAACGGAAGTAATATTGTATCATCAAAATCAGGAACTATGAACACATGATACTTTTCACCAATCTCATCCTCAAAAGGCTTGATATAGTGATCATAGATCTTTTGATAGAATTCTTTATCGGGATTTCCATTGAAATAATTCTTTAAAGAACCTAAAAGCTTGTTATCTTTCTTCACTATTTTACAGCTGGTGGAATAATCATTTCTCAGAAAAATACAGGTTTGATCCTCGAATGAATAGAAAGATATTATTACATTATCCTCGTCCAATATTTCATCAATATCATCGAAGGCAATATCATCTATTGAAACGAACTGCAGAAGTCTATTATCATTATCTTTCTTTATCTGAGCATAGATCTCTTCTAATTCTCTGGTATAACGTACTACTTTCTTTTCGTAGTCTTCGATCTTTTCAGCATATTTCTCTGCATCCTTATTTTTCAACCTGTCAATTTCAGAGTTATACCTTACTATCTCGTTCGTATTATATCTAATCTTTGTGATATGTATCTTATGCAACTGCTCTTTATAGTTAAGATAGCGACTGGAATAATAATCAAGCATCATTTTTTTCTTGTATCTCTCTGAGTAATTCAATGCTTTCGACAGTTGTTTTTTTGATATATAATATTTGATAATTCTATCGTAAAGTGGTCTGATATCTTCTTGCCAACTTGAGATCATTTCATAATCTGTTGTCGATGGAATATATTCTGATAATAATCCTTCAGCTTTTAGATATAAGTCGATACCCCCCTGTAAATCCCCCCTTTTCATGTAATATCTCCAAAGAATGAGCCTATCTCCGGATCCGGAAGCTAATTTCATACCTTCGCCTAAGATCTTCTCGGCTTTTTCTTTATCCGTCATTTCTAATTTTATCATTGCAAGGTTATAGAGAATTGAAGAGAGTAATTTTTTCTCATTTCTGCGGAGCTTCTTTTTTTCTCTGAGAAGATCCATACCATCTGTAAATAATTTATCACTGTTCACTAAATATTTCAGACTTTTATACCTATCAGTAGGTACTTTAGAATCCTTCATCGAACTATAGACCCGGAAAGCCAGAACGCCTTTGATATTTGAGTTCACTGCTTTTGGATATATCTCGATAATACCTTTAGGAAATTCATTTATAGATGTATCTGCAATCGCTTCGTTGTATTTACTTACGAGTTTTTTATCAAAATCTTCTATTCTCGCTAACGATTTGAGAATATTGTTCTTGTTCGTTAAGATCACATTATAAAGTTCAAGTTCTGTGGATATTTCATTGGACAGTTCAAAATGTTTGATACTTTTGCTATAATTACCCTTAAAATAATAGAGTAATCCAAGTCTATTTTCAACAAGGCTTACTGCAAGGCGATTGCTTTTGCCTTTGAAATATTCAAGCTTCTTATTTAAGAATTTCTCCACTGTGGCAAAATCTTTGAGCTTGAAATAATTAGATGCTTGGAGTGAATATAAAAATGCTATCTCAGAGTCACTGCTGAATCCTTCCGGATACAATGAACCTAAGCTTATATTCAATTGCCAAACGGGTATATCCAGCCCTAGTAATGTCAGAATAATGTAATTCCCTTCACTCTCAGAACTTATACCATCTTTGGCATATTCGTCTAGTAGGTCGTGAAGTATATCCGCACTCTGGTTGTACTCATCATCAATGAACTGGGCAAAGGCACTATTCCTCTGAAGTAATCTGACAATATCATCCTTGCCTTCACTTTTGAGTTTTACTACGATATCTTTATATTTATCAGATGCATCAGCTCCTCCAATAAAATCGCCCTCTTTGTCTTTCATAGATAAATAATACAATGCGTTTCTCATTGATACTCTGATCTCACTTTCTCTGTCATTCAATGACCTGTAAAACTCAATTGCTTTGTCGTAAAACTCTTCGGCTTCATCATTTCCCAGTGTAAAATGACAATGCCCGATCTTTTCGTAGATAATAGCTTTTTGACCAGTACTTTTGAAATTATAGTTATTATCTAATATTCTCTGATATTTATCTAACGCAGATTTCCTACCGAATTCTCCGAGAT
>WTAK01000199.1 GCA_013139625.1 Candidatus Delongbacteria bacterium
TGCGTGTGGAGGAAGAGGATCTTGCGGTTTGTGTAAATTACAAGTTGATGAAGGTGGCGGAGATTATCTTCCCACAGAGCTTCCTTGGATAACAAAAGAAGAGCAAAAAGAAAATATTCGACTATGTTGTCAATTGAAAATGAAAAATGATCTTAAAGTAACTATTCCTGAAGAACTTTTCAATGTACGAGAATATAAGGTGAAAGTTGATAAAGTTGTTGACTTAACCCATGATATAAAAGGAATAACATTTGCTTTTCAAGGTGACGATGAGATGGATTTTAAAGCTGGTCAATTTATTCAGCTGGAAGTTCCAGAATACGATCTTTGTGATGAATCTGTTTATCGTGCTTATTCAATTGCATCTGTTCCCAATGAAAATAAAAGATTTGACCTACAAGTCAAGTATGTACCCAATGGAATTTGTACAACATATGTGCATAAGCATATGGAAGAAGGTGAAACAATTATAATGAATGGTCCCTATGGTGATTTTTATCTATCTGATACTGATTCTGAATTGATTTTCATGGCAGTAGGATCAGGTATGGCTCCAATAATATCGATTTTGTTGGATATGGCTGAAAAGGGGATCGAGAGGAAAGCAACCTTTCTTTTTGGAGTTAGATATACGGAAGATCTTTTTATAGTTGATGAATTAAAAGAACTTGAAAAAAAAATACCAAACTTTAAGTTTGTTCCCTCAATTTCAAGGCCGGATAAAACTCAAAAATGGGATGGCGAAACCGCGAGACTTACAGAAATTTTACCAAAATATTTAAAAAATCCAGAGAATACGGAAGCATACCTTTGTGCAGGTGAGCTTGTAATTAATTCATATAAGGCAAAATTGATGGAATTGGGTATTCCAGAAGATAAAATATATTTTGATAGCTTTGGATAGGAGAGTATATGAAACAATCACCACAACTAAGTAAAGCTGAAGATGCTATGAAGCCTGGAGTAATTACAAAAGATGGGTTTCTAGGCTCAGATCATAGGCATTTAGTAGATATTTTGATTGAGGATGATGCAGAAGTTGCCAGATTAGGTCTGACACATGAAATAATTGCTGAGAAAATGAAATTTTTTAAAGAAAAAGGCTTAAAAGGTGAGGGACTATCCATAGATGTCGATGATAACTTTGAGGTTAATGTTGAGAGTGTTAGAGGGAAACTTGCTTGTCCTTTTGGTGAACCAGGTTTGATTTCCAAAAACAATGTAGGAGTTATTAACAAAAAAACTAAGAAAAAAATATACTTCACAGATTTTCATATACATATGATTGAAAAACATGGATTTTACCAAGGGATCGGATCGCCATATCGAGTTTCTCCTAAAGAGTTGAAGGAGACATTAGAAATAGAATCTATTTATCAATAACATTTTTTTTTACAAATTTTAAATTCTCATATCTTTGCTTGATATTATCAAGTATAAATTTTATCTTCTTAACAGAAAAATAAACCATTAACCATAGGGATAATAAAATGTGTGGTGTAGTCGGTGTTTTTAATTCAGAAGAAGCAGCTTATGATACAATGCTTGGATTATTTGCAATCCAGAACAGGGGACAGGAAAGTTGTGGTTTAGCAGCAAGTAACGGTAAGCAAATAAAACTAACCAGAGGTCTTGGATTAGTAAAAGATAATTTCACTGAAAAAACCCTGAAGAAATTTCCCGGGAAAATAGCTGTAGGTCATGTAAGATACCCGACAAGAGGTACCAGCGATGTTAATAATTCTCAGCCGCATGTTATTGAAACATTGGAAGGTACTATATTTGCGTTGGCAAGTAACGGTGATATCACGAATTATAAGACTTTAACAACTAGACTTAAAAAGAAAAAAATGAATTTTAATAGTGGTAACGATGGTGAACTTATCCTTAGATTCATTGTTTGGAATCATATCGTAAAAAGAAATCCTGTTGTTGATAGTATTAAATTGGTAATGGAGCAGTTCAAAGGTGCATTTTCTACTGTTCTTATGGGGCGTAACGAAATGTGGGCTTTCAGAGACCCTTATGGTGTAAGACCACTCTCTTTTGGTAAAACTGAAACTGGATATGCATTTGCATCAGAATCCAAAGGTTTAGATATTCTCAGAGCTACAAATATAGAAGAAGTTAAACCAGGTGAGATCATCCATGTTTATGGTGATAACCAAATAGAAAGAATAAATCTTAATTCTCTGGAGTTGAGAAATGGAAGGAAAGGATGTGCACATTGTGTATTTGAACCTGTATATTTCTCTATGCCTGATAGTAATCAATATGGTCTTTCTGTTTATGAAGCGAGAAAGGCAATGGGGAAAGCTTTAGCAGAGAGAGACAAAGACCTAGAGATAGATGTTATAGTTGCGGTTCCGGATTCATCAAATGTACAGGCACTAGGATATGCTCAGGCTAAAAATGTTCCATTTGAAATGGCTTTAATCAGAAATCATTATGTCGGAAGAACTTTTATCAAACCAAGTCAACGGGGTAGAGATGAAAGTGTTAAGCAAAAATTCAATCCTGTTGTTTCAAGATTGAAAGGGAAGAGAATAGTACTTGTTGATGATTCTATTGTCAGAGGTACGACGATGAGAAAGATCGTCGGAATGTTGAAGAATGCAGGTGTAAAAGAAATTCACTTAAGAATCGCTTCACCTCCGGTAAAATTCCCATGTTTTTATGGACTCGACACAAATACAAAAGATGAATTACTTGCTAACAAAATGAATCCACAGGAAATGGTTGATTTCTTTAAGGTAGATTCTTTGAAATACATGGAACAGAATGACCTTTCCAATTGTGTGAGTAATACTGATGATAATTTCTGCTTTGCATGTTTTGATGGAAATTATCCGATCGAATTAGTTGATGTTTCTTTCTAATGCTGAATAAAACTTTAATATTGTTGCTTTTAATGTCCGCAGTTTGTTTTCCTGCGGATTTTTTTAATTACTTAAAAGATTACAACAAAAATCTTTACAATAATGAAAAGAAGACATTCTCAAAAGGCTCTCTAGAAAATAAATGGTATTTGGTCACAGATATATATTACAACCTCTACAAATATAGATTAGGTTCCGATATAGATGTTGATCAACTAGAAGATAATATTGATGATACAATTGATTTCCTTGAAGATGATAAAATAAAGGAACTCACTGCCTACGAAAAAGAATTGATTATTTCAATGATGTATGGTATCAAATGTTATATCAGTTCAACAGATATTTCAATCGGGAATTTGAGTGACCTTAGAAAGTCATATAAATTGTCAGAGAAATTATATAGTAAGCACAAAGAGATCGAATCTTCATTCGGTTTTCATTTAACGAGATTAGTTGTTGCGACATATTTTGAAAATAGCTTCTTGATCAAAGATATATTCGGATATGAAGGTGGTATCTCTAAAAGTGTAGAAAATCTGAAGAAGATCGCTAAAGACGATAATTTATTTATGATCGAGGCAAATATAACCCTTAACGAATTCTATTCTAAAATATTTTATGATCATAGATCATCTGCTAGGTACTCTCAGAAATTAAATCAATTGTTTCCCAATTCTAAATACTTTAAGTTTCTATATGCCAAAGATCTATACCATACAGGTAAAATTGACAAGGCTTTTAAGCTTTTCAAAGAAGTTAACACAGAGATCTCAAATGAATATTATCCATATGAGTATAATTCATTGATATATGAGATCAAATGTCTCTACCTGCAGGATAGGGAAGATTTTGCAGTAGAAGTCTTAAAATATGCGAAGAAAATACATGATGGATATCTATTGCAGGAGTTAGATAAATGGAAAAGGCAACTCAAGAGAAGGAAGGACATTTTATATAGATTTGAAACACTGAATTTCAGAGACATTAAAGATATTACAAAGAATGAACACGATAAAAAGCTTACAGCTAAAATTCTTTTTGACCACGGATACTTTAAAGAGTTATTTAATTTGACCAACTATAGAGATGAGTCTGAGCTTTTACTACAATACTTTAGGTCTGCGTTAATATTGGGTGAATATAAAACAGCAAGCCAACTATTTGAAGTTTTAGAATCAAAACACGAAGATTTTTTGGATGATCATCAGGATATTGGTAGGATAAAGATATTGAAGAATATTCTGGATAATATTTCAACCAATTAATTCTCGAACAAATCGACTTGAATTAAGTTTAATAATCTTATTGACTAAGGAAAGATGAACAATTATATTTATTCATCTTAAGAACAAGCTAGAAAATTAAAAATTGCGGAGTTATAGAAATGTTAAAAAGAATTCTAATTTTAGTTGTAATAATCACAATGACATTAAGCGCTGAAATAGTAAGAAAAGGGAGAAAAGATAATTTTTCATTTTTTAAGAACGATGAGAAAATATCATTAGAAAGTGTTAATGGTACTGTCAAGGCATATTTCGATAGCGTTAAAGTAATGGGTGAGTACAATTATATTTCAGGTCAATTAGATGGTTTGCAAAAAGAATTTTTTAGAACCGGAAAAGTCAAAGCTGAATATAATATGACCAAAGGTTTAAGAACCGGAAATGGTAAAGAATTTTACGATTCTGGCGAACTGGAATTTGAAAGGAATTTTGATCAAAATGGAACAGGACTTGGTATAGAATTTCATAAGAACGGTATGAAAAAAAGAGAGCGTTTATACAAAGATGGTGCTCAGGTTTATGTAAGTAAACTGAACCATGATATCAAAGATGTGAAGTATGTGAGAACTCCTGAAGAACTTTTTGTTGAAGCTCAAGAGTTTGCCTATGTAGGTATGTATGCTCATGCTATCGAAGATTATAAATTGTTCTTAAAATCATTTCCAAAGAGTGATAAAGTTGCAAATGTTAAATTCTTAATTGCATTTACTTATCATAACAATTTAGAAGATCTGGATAATGCCACAAAAGAGTACAATGAATTTATAAAGCAATATCCGAATAGTCCTTTGAAAGTTTCTGCTGAGTTTGAACTAAAAAATATCGGCAAAACTATAGAAGAAATTGAAATGTTCAAGGATTTATAGACCATGAACGATCTGGATAGAATAAATAATTTGATAGAATCAAGGAATAAGATAATATCAAATATTGAAAAAAAGATAATTGGTCAAAAAGACATTATTGATGGTCTTCTTATTGCTATTTTTGCCGGTGGTCATGTGATGCTGACAGGAGTTCCCGGACTAGCAAAGACATTGATGATAACAACTATTGCAAAAACTTTAGATCTTGATTTTAAAAGAATACAATTTACTCCGGATTTGATGCCATCAGATATAATAGGTACTGAGATACTTGAGCAGAATATTTCATCAGGAGAAAAAGAATTTCGTTTTATAAAAGGCCCTTTATTTACAAATATAATTTTAGCAGATGAGATCAATAGAACACCACCGAAAACTCAATCCGCCTTACTGCAAGCTATGCAGGAAAAGGAAGTTAGTGCTGGGAACGTTACCTATAAGTTAGATGCACCATTCTTTGTTATGGCTACAAGAAACCCAATTGAGCAAGAAGGTACTTATCCATTGCCAGAGGCACAGTTGGATAGGTTCTTATTTAACCTTGTCATTGATTATCCTGATTATGATAGCGAAGTGAGTATCGTAAAGGAAACTACTTCCGGAGATGATGTTGAAGTTGAAAAGGTTCTAAGTAAATCAGATATATTAGAAATTCAAGAACTTGTTAGAAGAATTCCTGTGGCTGAAAGTATAGTAGAATTTGCTGTTAACATAGCAAGAAGCACAAGACCTGATCAAGAGAGCTCCCCGAAATTCACAAAAGATACTGTAAGCTGGGGTGCAGGTCCCAGAGCTGGACAATTTTTAGTTATTGCCGCAAAGATCAATGCAATATTCAATGGTAGAAAATCGCCGGAGAAAGAAGATGTCCTAAAAGTGGCAAAGCCTGTTCTAAGACATAGGATAATACCTAATTTTAGAGCAGAAGCTGAAGGGATTACTCCTGATATTATTATTGAAGAGATCATTAAATCTCTAGACTAATTTACCTCTTTTTTATCCTCAAAATATAATCATTCTAAATAGTTTTAAAACTTGACTTTTACTACTCTCTTTAATAACTTCTTTAACTTAATTATTAATATATAATTAATAGGGATGTAGCTTGATAAAGGTTCACGATAAATATTTTGAAGATTATATCTTAGAAGAAGAAATAAAAAAAACAGTTACAAGAATTGCATCAGAGATTAAGAGCGATTATACAGATTTTTCAGAATTGATTATTATAGGTGTATTAAACGGTTCAATACCATTTATGAATGATATTATCTTCAAGTTACCTGAGAGTATCACAATTGATTATGTGAAGGCCTCCAGCTATGGTAATAGTTTAGAATCCAGTGGAAAGGTAGAACTACTATTAGATACAAAGTTAGATATTGATGGTAAGGATGTATTGATAATTGATGACATAATTGATAGTGGTCTGACGCAGAGATTTTTGAAAGATCATTTCTCAGAAAAAAATGCCAGATCTGTTAAATCTTGCTGTCTTTTTTATAAAAAAGTGAAAGCTGATTATTCAGGGATAATGATAGGAAATGATTTTATTATCGGATATGGATTAGATTATGCACAGAAAGGTAGAAATATAAATAGAATTTTAAAACTCGTAAAATAAATTGGAATAAGCAGATCATATGGAAGAAAAGAAGAAAGATAAAGATATTAAGAAAGATGAAAAAGCGTCCGAAAAGAAAGTTCAGAATAAACCTAAGCAGATAGATAAGGCTAAAGAAAAGCAGATCCTGGATGAATTGAATAAAATCAAAGATCCCAATATTAAGAGACCGGATGGTAAGAGAGGTTTTAAATTGGAAGATGAAGGTAAATTCTGGAAGAAAGGTTCAAAGACATTTATAATCTGGATGGTCGTAATAGCCGTTGCATTAGTTGCAATGAATTTTATGGATAAAGATTCTAAAGCTAAAGAACTTTCATATAATGATTTTAATTCATTGATCAATCAGATAAAATCAGTAAAGATCACGAATATAGGCTCTAATGCTGAAGTTACCGGAGAATTTGTCTCAGAGATCGAAATACCGGAAGGTGGTAATAAAAAATATAAGAAGTTTAAACTGATTGTCCCGTCGATTACCAAAGAAACTGCAGACCTTTTGACTACTAAAGGCATCAAAGTTGAGATGGTAAAAGAAGAATATGGTGTTTCTGATTTTCTTATTACAATGTTACCTTGGGTTTTATTTATTTTCCTATGGATCTACCTGAT
>WTAK01000080.1 GCA_013139625.1 Candidatus Delongbacteria bacterium
TCTTTGACCAATGATTGTTGATCTCTGGATTTACTCATCATATTCTTAATGATCTTAGCTAACTTACTTACGGATATATCAATCATACTTAAAAATTTGGAGATACTGTCAGTAACTTTGTTAAGATCTTCTTCTTCTCCGAACTTGTCATTTATCATTTGTTTGAATTTTGCTAATTTTGCATGTTCAAGCTGAGCACGGCTTTTAATACCTGTTAGCGGCGTATTCATATTGTGTGCAACACCTTGTAACATCATTCCGAATTCTGCTAATTTAGAATGACTTTGTACTTTTAATGCAAATGCTTGATTATCAGCTTCTAATTTTTTCTCATCTCTCATATCTCTTCCGATCCCGAGACTTCCAATTACTTTTCCATTGTGTATCAAAGATGAAACCGCAACATAAATAGGAATTTCTTCACCATTTTTCGCTTTATATAGTACTTCTCCGGCAAATTTCCCATTACTCTCCATAGATTCAAATAATTTTCTAATATTTTTTTCAGTTTTTTTATTTTTAACTAAAAAATTGATAATTTCTTTTTTCATCATCTCTTCTCTTTCATAGCCTAGGATGTTAATTAGAGATGAGTTTACATGGTCAATTCTAAGCTTAGTATCTGTTGCATAAATTGTGTACAAATTTGTCATGGAGCTATATATTGACAAGAACAGGCTATTCGCTCCAGAATCTTCATTTCGTTTGACAAAATTCGAAAATTTAAGAAAAACTCCCTTGATTTCATTATTATCATCAACCACAGGGTTATATTTCATTGCATAAACAGTAACTCTTTTTTTCACATCAACTAATTCAATTTTTATCAAACCTTTTTTGAATTTTTTTCTTTGAATACGTCTAATTATATCTAGGAATCGTGTACGATCTTTTTCATTTATCACATCTATAATTTCAGATCCAAATATCTGAGCTCTAGGTAGATTATAAAGTTTACAAAAATTCAAATTACAATCTACGATCTTAAAATAATTATTTATCTCAACAAAAATATCGCTGGAAATATCAATATAGTCTTGTGCTACATTTCCTCTTCTCAAATATATTTCTTTTAATTCGCTCATTTATAACTCCAATATTATTTGATGAGAATATCTCCGGTCATCTCATCGGGTATTTCTATTTCTAAAAGTTTTAGTATTGTTGGTGCTATATCTGCTAATTTTCCATCTTCAAGTTTATAGGCTTCATCAGTAATAAGAAATGGTACTTTGTTCTTTGTATGAGCAGTGAAAGGGACTTCTCCATCTTTCATTTTTTCTGCATTTCCATGGTCAGCTGTGATAATCATAGTATAGCCCATATCTTTAGCTGCTTTATAAATTTCTTCTACGCATATATCGATAGTTTCAACAGCTTTGATAGCGGCTTTATAGATTCCTGTATGTCCCACCATATCACAATTTGCAAAATTTAACACGATCAAAGAATACTTGTCCTTTTTTATCTCTCCGATAAGTTTTTCAGTAACCTGAAATGCAGACATTTCCGGTTGAAGATCGTATGTCGCAACTTTAGGAGATGGTACTAATACTCTTTCTTCACTAGGGAATACAGTATCTTCTCCTCCATTGAAGAAAAATGTGATATGTGCATACTTTTCAGTTTCGGCGATTCGAAGTTGGCTCAAATTTTTATCTGAAATTATTTTTCCTAAAATATTTTTGTAATGCTCTTTTGGGGAAATAACTTTAAATGGGAAATATTCTTGATACTGTGTCATTGTGACAAAATTTAATGTCATATCCGCAGTGTCGAATTCGACTCCGTTCATATTGTTCAATGCCAAAGACAGTTCTCTTGCTCTATCAGACCTATAATTGAAGAAAATCACACTATCACCATGCTTTATATTAGCAATAGATTTACCATTCTTTATTACACTTTGAGGAACGATGAATTCGTCAGTAATGTTATTACTATAAGAGTTTGAAATGATCTCTTCCGCAGTAATATCTTTTCCATCATGAGAGTTTCTAAGCGTGTCATAAGCTAGTTTTACTCTGTCCCATCTTTTATCACGATCCATTGCATAATACCTTCCAGAAACGGATGCGATTTCAGCGGTCTGATCTTTAATGAATCTTTCCAACTCTTTTACATAATTCATTCCACTTTCAGGAGGAGTATCTCTTCCATCAGTAAAAACATGAATAAAAACTTTCGAAAGTTTTTCATAGGTACATTTTTTGATAATAGCTTTTAAGTGATCGAATGATGCATGAACATTGCCATCAGATACTAATCCAAGAAGATGAAGTGAAGTAGCTTTTTTCTTTGTCTCAGAAATAATTTCATTCAAAACAGTGTTTTTATAGAAAGAACCATCTTTTATAGACTGATCAATTCTTGAAATATCTTGATAAATAATTCTACCGGCACCTATATTTAAATGCCCAACTTCACTATTTCCCATTGTGCCCGATGGTAATCCAACATCCGGACCCGAACAAACTAATTGAGATGATGGAAATTTTTCAAAAAGTGAATCCAAATTTTGTGTAGCAGCATTTTTAACAGCATTGAATTTTCCATCTTCACCGATTCCAAATCCGTCAAGTATGCAAAGTAGAACTTTTTTATTTTTCGTAGGCTGAGACATCAATTAACTTCCGTAGTAAAGTGAAATAGTATATTTCATACCATCAAAATCAAGATCAGGAACACCATTGAGAGTTTCAAATCCGTAATTTAATATTCCAGAGTCATCGACCAATCCGTAGGTGTAACCGATACTTCCACCTATAGCGAGACGATCAGAAATATAATACTTTATTCCACTATCAATTGTAAACATCCAAAGACCCATTTCCAAACTTGAGGATCGGTTATAGCCAAAAATCCCACTAATAGGGTCAAATGATTCTAGCATATTATCAAAGTATTGATCACCCTCATCCTGACTGAAGATCAATTCAATACTTCCATAATTTGCACTGAACGATCCAAAGTATTCCATGCTACCCGTAAAGCTTCTTCGATAATTCAAAATTATACCATAATATGTGATATTGTAATCAACGCAACGATCAAGATCAACAAATCCTACAGTATCTGGGACAGATACTATTTTTTGAGTTTTATCCCAACCTGTATAATACTGAACTCCTGTGCTAACATTAGAGTTAACATTCCCGGTTAATTCAATACCCCAAGTAAGAATAAAATCGTCAAAACCTTCAAGACCAAAATTTTCCACATAACTGTTTATAGAAGAAATGCTAGAAGGTAAATAATTTCCGGAGATGCTCATATATCCAGTTTTAAATCCATTGAAATTCTCATTTCCAATTTTTGCAGAAAAAAGAGAAATAGATAAAGTTAAAAGTAGTGGTAGTAGATGTTTTTTCATGATAGACCTATTATTAATGCATTTGGAATCTGGTTATTTTAGATAATCAGACTATATCTTTGCAAAGTAATAAATATAATCAGTAAAAACAATACTATTTTTAATTCAAAAATCTTATTAGCTACAGTTTAATGCACAAAATAAGTGTATAATATTCGCGGTGCAAATATGAAAAATCATTCCAAATTCACTGCATCTTTTATTTTCGAAATAGACGTGATATACATGATGAAGTACAAAAATAGATATAGTAAAAAAGATTAAAATAAGTATTAAAAAGGGGCTATATGTATCTTTTTATTCAGGTATTTGCTATTTTAAAATCATATACTCTCGGAGGTAGGTGAGTTACACAGATAAGGAGTAGCACAAAATGTTACTATAAGGACAAATATACGGTGGTATCAGAATTATTGGAGTATAAATAAAATATGGGAATTAGATTTATAGCAATTTGGGATAGAGAAGATGAATGGTATAATATTGAAACAATTGATATTAGCAGTAAAGAGTTGAAGAATGTGGTAGGTGTTTATATACTCTGGGTTAAATCGGATATAAATAAAGTTATAAAAATTGGACAAGGTGACATTTGTGAAATGTTGCTTGAATATAAGAATAATCCAGATATATTGGGTTATGGAAAGGATGGAGTTACTAATGTAACATGGGCAGTTTTTTCTGAAAAATTATTAGATGGAGTAGAAGCATATCTTAACTATAAATTGAAACCATCGTATTGCAATAAACAACCGATTGATTTTCTTATACCTGTGAATTTACCTTGTGATTAAAACAATAAATTAAAAAAGATTAGCAGGAGAATAATTTAGGATATCTCCAACAAAACAACTTGACATTGAACAAATAATTAGATAGTTTGTTACTCTCACAAAAAAAACAAAATAAGAGGTAAAACCTAGAATAATAGGTAATTTTAAAATACTAAGATAGTTATTAGCTTTAATTATCTTGTCTCATCTCATTAAACTGACACTTTAATAAATTCTACGAGACAGGAGAAGAAGCGAGTGTTCTGTACATTTATAGGGCACCGCCTCTTTGCATCTTGTAGAACTGGGCTGTGTCAGGCCTTATGGGAGAGATGTATAAGAGTAACGGTGTCCTTTTTTTATGAAAAAAATCAACTTTAATTATGAGAGTATCGGAGGAGAAATAAAATGACAATACAGCTTATAGCGATCTGGGAACGTGATGAAAATAATAATTGGTATAATTTAGATGAAATTAATTCAGTCCAAGATGGTATTGATGGTTTTGGATATGTTTATGTAATTTGGACTCATTCAGATATAATTGAAGTATTAAAAGTTGGACAAGGTATTTTCTCTGAAAAAATTCAAGAGTATAAAAATAATCCTCTAATACAAAAGTATCGGGAATCAGAAAAAATCAATATTACGTGGGCAATTTTTCCTGAAAATTTATTAGATGGAGTAGTAGCATATCTTGATTATAAATTAAAACCCACATTGAATGATAAACATCCATCAGATTTTTTGATACCAATTAATTT
>WTAK01000050.1 GCA_013139625.1 Candidatus Delongbacteria bacterium
AAAGCATTTTCAGTAATAGTAAGAGTTTTAGTAATTGCGTCAACAGAATCTATGACTTTTTGAACCACGATCCTATCATCAGTAAAAATTTTACTATATTTTTGAGGAGTTGTAGTAAAGGATTTTACTTCAAGAGTATCCATAAGAAGTGAATTTTTTAGGAGTAATTGTGAACCTTGTCCAAGATTAATATTGTCAATAATAGCTTTTCCTGATTTACCTTGGAAATCAATAATAGTAACACCAAAATCACCTACATTAATATCAGTCATAGTAACAAAAGGAAATATATCAGCAATACTTGGTGGTGGGGTAGCCTGAGTAGTATTACCATAGGCTCCCATGTTTAAAGGAGGATTTCTTTCTTCTATTGGGAAGAAGAATGGATCCCCGGCATCAATACAAAGAGAATATATAGCAAGGTGATAGTCAAATCTATCAGCGCTTAAAAGAGTATTTTCAGCAACTAATGGAGGTCTGATAAATATAGGATCAACGGTTAAACCTTCATAGCCAAACCAATCACCATTTTCTATATCACAATATGGAAAAATACCATTAAGGTTAGGCCCCGTAATATCTTCTATGAAGAATTGATTCCATTCACCTGTAGAAGCATTACCCCAAAGAATTGAGTTATTTATCACTGGGGAATTATCATTGGAAACTATATGTATTCCACCACCATCTTTTTCAGGTCCTGAAGCAGTAACTTTATTATAAGCGATAGTAAGATTATTGAATTTAAGTTCTGATGGATTATTTATTAGACCTGAGTGAAAGAATATTCCACCCCCATCAGTTGAAGAATTTTGAACGACCAATAAATTCAAGTATCTCTGGGGTAGAACATCAAATGGGTCAGAACCGATAAATTTTGTAAAGATTCCTCCACCTGACTCAACGGCATCGTTGAATTTTATTTCACAATATTTTAATGTAAGATCGATATGAGATGCAATATTAAAGTATAATCCACCCCCGTTCAAAGTTGCTTTATTATAATAAAATTTAGAGTTTTCAACACTAACAGTCATATTAGGTATCGGTTGATCAAGATCCTCTATATAAATACCACCACCCTGAGAAGCATTATTTGCTAAGAATGAACAATCACTAATAGTAATGACACTTGCAGCTTCAAGAGGATCGTTATAAATATAAATACCACCACCCTGATCAGCATTATTATTTCTGAAGATACAAGAAGAGAAATTTACAATTCCAGCAGATACAAACACAGCACCACCATGTACATCAGCATGATTGCCAAGGAATTTGCAATTATTAAAATCTACGCTTGATTCTTCAATATTTATTGCCCCATCTCCATAAGAGTAGATATTTGTAAATATTGTAGAATTAAATACAGAAATTTGTAAAGGGTCAGTATTTTGAATTGTAATTCCACCCCATTCTGAGTTTGTAGGGTCTAAAGGAGCAAAGACTACAGGATCACTTGAAGTTCCGTTGGATAAAACGACTCCGAAGATACTCATTATTGTACCTGGATTAAACCTCACCTCTGTACCGGCATTTATTATAAGTGTATCGCCAGAGTTAACAGTAAAGTTACTTGTAATAGCTTTAAAATGTGACCATGGACCGATCTTGTCTGCAAAAACAAATGATATTGAAATTAAAATAAAAAGTATAAGAATTCTTCGAAAACCTTTCATAATACCTCCTCAAGTACTATTAAAATTGATATTTTTATTTTTCTAAGTCATTACCTTATCATATTATGATATAAAAAATAAGGTAAAAAATCAAACAATAAATAATCTTATTTTGAAATAAAAAAAACCCTGAAAAATTCAGGGTTTAATGTGTGCGTTTATCTATTACTCAATTCATCAGGATTTCTTAGGATTTTCTTTTTGGGCTTCACTATCGTAATAGTTTCTTTATCTAAATTGATAGGTTCTTCAATATCCGATTTAGCTGCATCAGTGGATGCAATTATATAGTAGAAGTAACGGGTTCCGGTAATTGAAGCTCCCCAAGTCGTACTTGCTGTAGATTTAACATACAAGAACTCCCCGTAAGGGTCAGTAGAGTGATAAATTTTATAAGAATTTGCATCCGTTACAGAATTCCAGGAGATAGTTGCCCAACCTGAACTTTCTGAAATACTTACATTTGATGGAGAATCTAAGTCAGTAACAACAGCAACATAAAACTCTAAAGCTCCAACATCAGGAGCATCTCCATAGAAATTTGTACCATATACGTGGAAACCTACTACTTCTTTTCCGGAATCAATACACTTTGAACTTGCATCTAAGTTAAAATCACTTATCCTTATTGATTTGAAAAGTGGATCATCCTTAAAGTTGTTTTTATCTTCAAGTAATCCTGACATTTCTCCAAATACATCATTGTTATAAGCTTTCAATATTTTTGCATCGCTATAAACATTTCCATTAATGTTACCCCAAACTATATTGTTAATAAAATCAGTGGGATCGGCAATTCCAAGGTTGTAAAAACCATAAGTTGCATTATTGATAGTATTATTAATGAATTGAGAGTTAGTTCCTAGACCGGAGGTGTAAAATCCGTAGTACATATACTTAGAGTCATATTTTATAAAATCAATAACATTGTACGAAGCTATTACTGAAGAATTTTCTACTTCAATGCCACTAATGCTAGTAGTTTCAGTATCAACTGAAGTTATCAAGTTTCCTGTAACTTCCATATTTGAATTATTAAATATATAGATCCCTTTTTTTAAAGCCCCTTTATTAGTGGTGCCAACATCAAAAGTTACAGTATTATTTGTGATTCTACCGGATGATTGTGAAGCTTCAATCCCATCGTCTGGGTTGATAATTTCGTTGTTATCAATATCAGCATCAGTATCTTCTACTGAGATCCCTACATTTTTTGTTCCTTTATTAGTCGCACCAACATCAAAAGTAATAGTATTGTTAGTAATCCTTCCTGTTTTAGTGGCTTTCCCATTTTGAGGAGAGTAAATTCCACAGTCAAAGTTTGCAATTACATTATTATTTATCTCAAAATCTAAAGAAAGTGCGATTTCAATACCGTATTCGGTAAGTTCTACATTAGGATCATTGATTTTTATATAAATTCTTGAATCATTCAATGTTAAAGGTTTATCAGAAGTAATGTTTAAAGACCAACCGCTTAATTCAACACCAGTACAATTCATCTCATCAATGTCTAATATATAATTTTCGAATTTAGTGGGTTCTTGTCCTTCCACAGCTAATTTCTCAAATCTAGTTGTGTATGCATCGCCGATCTTTTGTCCGGCTACTTGTAAGTAATTTATCCAGATATGTTCAAAATCATTCGGATTGAGAAATAATTGTCCGCCATCCTTAATGATTATATCACTAAATTTGATTGGATCACGAGCACCTGAGCAGTCTATTAAAATTACTTGCACCTGTTCAACCAATACTGACATTCCCTCTTCATATGGAAGATTTTCATACTTTGAAGTAGTATATTCATCAGTCAATCCCCAAGCTCCAATATTAGGATCTGTACCGTCTTCTTCAGGAATAACCCATTCAGGATAGTATGCCATTTCAGGATCACCTCTATCAACACATGGTGATCCTAAAGCAAGATGATAATCTCCTCTCAGATAATTTATATAAGGAATAGCTCCGATTCCTTCTACTACACGATTAAATATTGATACAGCAGATATATTGCCCTGTCCTTCCATTCCATTTGTTGAATTACAAAATGATGTAAATTTATCATATCCAACATATGGTTCAATATGAATATCTGAAGGTTCTGCGGATCTAATATTATCCCAGAAGATAGAATTCTTGATTTGGAAGTAATTGCCGTTATGTACAATGGATAATCCGCCGGCACCTGTTTTTCCACCTGTGTTCAAGTTATTTACAAAATTATTGTTGAAAAACATTACTTCTTCAGGGTTCTTTAGCATTCCTGTATTAAAATAGAATCCACCATAATTATATCCTAAATTATTTGAAACAATATTATTACTGAATACAAAATTTTTAAGAAAAAAATCTCCTACCTCAGAGCATTGGATCCATCCACCACCTGCATTTAAAGCTTGATTATACATTATTTTGTTGCCGGCAATTTGTATTTCCATAGATTCAGAAGCATAAATATTTATACCACCACCAGCTCCGTAAAGTACAGCATCTCTATAGACAGCATTGCTTATAATATCATTCTCAGTGATCTGTACGATATTACCATATTTAACAGGGTCAACAACTGTGATACCTCCTCCACCTAATTCTTCAAATCCGGTTTCAGAAGTAACATTGTCTTTGATAAGATTTTTTTCAATGATAGTTTTAAACAATTCATTAGGATCGTTATTATTAATGTATATACCACCACCTTCAAACTGAGCTTCATTGTTAATAATATTATTTTCATACAAATGAACGCCACAAGAGTTGAAGTTAAATCCACCACCTCTAATAGCTTTATTATATTGAATATTGCAATAAGAAATAGAAAGTAAAGAGCTGATAGCACTGATAGATCCTTCCTGTCCTGCTTTTTGAGCAGTTTTATCAATATTATCAACGATACAATATTTCATATAAGAGGAATCTTTGCCATCATTACTATCGTAAAATTCTATACCTTGCCAGAAATCAAGTCCTGAAACAGTTGGTTCCAAAGAAGTAAATCTGATAGGTTCGGTTTTGGTTCCAATAGCCTCAAGTCGTCCTCTATCAATTACCAATCTGGAATCATGCTTAAACCTAACTGTAGTACCGGGCTCAATAACAAGAAGTTCACCAGTTCCAACTACATAATCAGATATGATCTCTTTGTAACCTGTCCAAGTCTCGGCATACAATAGCATGGAGGTTAGCATAATAATAGTGATAGTAATCTTTTTCATAATATTTCCTTGTTTTTCATTCATTTTACGCAGAAAATTTCCGCATCTGTTGTAAATGTATATAATAATGAATATAGTTGCTGTGATACAAATCACATCTTTATAATATCAAATCATTAAATTTAGTCTATTCGCTATCAATAACAAAATAACGATAAATTGAATAAAAGCCTAATAAAAAATGGGAGATAAGATAAACGATTTAGCTTTAAATCTAGTTTTTATAAATTTATTTAACTTGCTTTTCAGCTTCAACAGTATTAATTTGCGATGTATTAAAAAAAAAGAAATAAGAAACCAATATAAAACATTTTACGGAGGTAAAAATGTACAAGAAATTTTTAATGCTTTTTTTAGCATTCATGATCACTGGAGCGATATTTATGTCATGTAGTAGTGATGACGATGGTGGAACGACTCCTACACCAGATCCGAAATTAAGTATCACTTCACCTAATGGTGGAGAAGTTCTTCAAATGGGTGAAGTTGTTTGGATCCATTTTGAAGATGATCTTACTGAAGATGTAGCACTGTATCTTTACAAAAACGGTGATTCTTTAGACGTAATGAATCCTTTGGTAACTGTAAGTGATTCAGTTCAATGGGCAATACCAACGAATCTAGATGTTGATACAAAGTATCAAATAAAAATCGTTAGCACTGAAGATCCAGCGATCTTTGATATGAGTGATGCTAATTTTACAATTGCTCCAGTTGGTAATTACATTATAGTAACATCATCAAATGGTGGAGATATTTGGCTAAAAGGTTCTACTCATGTGATAACTTGGTATGACAATATTGCTGAAAATGTAAGGATAGATCTTCTTAAGAATGGTGCTTTAGAAGAGATAATCTACAATGAAGTTGCAAGCAGTGGAAGTCAAGGTTGGACAATACCTGAGACTTTAGATGCTGGAGCTGATTATTCAATTGAAATTACAGGTATTGCAACAGCTGTACAAGATCAAAGTAATAATTTCTTCTGTATTGCTGATCCTCTTTTCGAAGGGAATATTGTCGGTGATTGGAATGTTACTTTTTCTAAGCAATCTGACCAATTTTATTTTAATGCGGATGGTACTATTTCCGCAACAGATGGCTTAGGGGCTGCTTTAGGTGAAGGAACATGGGCAATGATAGGTAACGGTATAAGGATTGATGATAGCGAGACTGATGATTACCTGATAGGAATAGTCGAAGGTAATGAAATGGAAGGTACAGCTGGAACAGATATTTGGGAAGCTGAGAGAGTTATACCTGAATTATTAACTCCGAATGGTGGTCAAGTTTGGATGCACGGAACTACTCAAACTATAACTTGGGATACAGCTATTGCAGGTAATGTAGTATTGAGTTTGGCAGATACAACAGGAATAGTTCTTGAAAATTTCGCAACTGTTTTAGGTGAAGATGGTACTTATGATTGGACAGTTCCAACTAGTATTGAGCCGGGTGCTGCTTATTTGATCAGAGTCGCAAAAGCGATCAATGGTGATGCGATGGATGAGAGTGATAATTATATTTGTATTTCTAATACGGATGTTATCGATATTACCGGAGACTGGGAAATTTATAGCACAGTAACTAAATGGACTGCAATATGGACATTTAACTCGGATGGAACTTGGACTAATGATGAGCCTTTTAGTGGTACATGGGAGTTAACTGGAAATGGTTTAAGATGGGATTATGATTTTTCAAGTACTTACTACATTGGCAATGTTGGAATTGACGTAATGACTGGAACAAGCATGATGGCTACCGTGGGTTGGAATGGGGAAAGATTATTAGATGTAACTTATCCAAATGGTGGTGAACTGCTTGAAATGGGTTCTCAATATACAATAACCTGGGATGATAATTTAACTGCTGATTATGTGATGATTGAGTTGTTTAACGGTGATGATTTTGAAAGAATTATCTCCTCTTCAACTATTAACAGTGGTGACTTTAATTGGACAATTTCTGAAGATCTAAATTCAGGAGCGATGTATAATATTGTGATTCGCAGTACAACTTCTGATATTTATGATTTTAGTGATGCTTATTTCGATATCACTGATGCACCAGCTTTTTTCAATGAAGATTTTGATGAAGCATTAACAGATTACTGGATAAATGTTGATGGAAACTGGTCAGTTCAGGATACTACATACCAGGTAATCAGCGATAATTATCAAGTATCAACTAGCTATTATGCTAAAGATTATGATGAAAGTTATTCCTTAGAATCTAAAGTTAGAAAAACTGTAGGATCAGAATATAATTTCGGCATAGTATTCAATGGTGATGATACTACATTGAGTTCTGTTGGAGACTGGAATGACTGCGGAATGCTTCTGATAACTGCGGCAGGAACTTATCAATTTGTGATTTCAAACAGTGGATCTTGGAATGGAACTGGATGGAATACTTCAGCAGAGATTGTTCAAGGTCTTGGGGAATGGAATATATTACGAGTTGATGTAAATAATACTACTGGAGATTATGATGTATATATTAATGATGTTTATATCATAACTGTAAATAATACTTCATTTAATCATGGAAAGATAGGTCTGAAAATGTATGATGGAACTACAGCAGGTACTTGTGAGTGGGATTATGTAAATGTGGCTCCACTGGTTAAGAAGAATATTGATAGAAAATATGTTGAACTAAAATCTGGACTTTCTGCGAATCAAAAATAGTTAGTTCTTAGTTTTATCTTAAAGAGACTGCATCATGCAGTCTCTTTTTTTTTTGATCTTTTTTCTTGCTCAGGAGTTGAATAAATGATATTATGTTATTGAGAATAAATTAATTTGAGGTATTTTTATGCTTAAAAAGATAAACCTTTTAATTATTATCGTGGTAGTATTTCTATCATGTACAAGCACCATATCAGATCCCGGTGAAGCAGGAGACCCTTTTATTGAACTAACCTCTCCAAATGGATATGAAGTTTTGCAGATTGGAGCTCCATACACAATAGAATGGACTGGCAATTTATCAGGAAATTTAAAGATTGAATTTTTTCAGGGTTTTGATAATTTAGTTATGCAATTCGATGACATACCAAATAATGGACAGTACCAATTTACCGTTCCTTTTGATATGACTTTAGGAGCTGATTATAAAGTAAAATTATCAAGCGTTCAAAATCCAAATTTAAATGATATTAGCGAATCTTATTTTGAGATCTCAGAATACGTAAGTGATGGAAATGATTACTTAAGTTCAGCAACTTTGATCGATTATATACATACAGGAGATTATGCTATTTACGATGAAGATGATATCGATTGGTACAAGGTTTACCTTTATGCAGGAAACACATACTATTTCGAAAATACTTCAGAGAATGACTTTGACTCTGAATTCTACTTATATGGACCGGAAAATCCATATGGAGTTGAGGTAGCACACGATGATGATGGCGAAGGAGGATCTCACCAACCGAAAATAGAGTACTATGCCAATGAAACAGGATACCACTATCTGAGAGTTGCATATTATGTTAATAATCCATCAAAAAACAAACAAATTGGTGTTGGGTATTACGCGCTGTCGGTAAATGGAGAATGGTCAGGAGAAATTATAGTTACTTCCCCAAATGGAGGAGAAGATTGGGTGATGGGTACAGGAGAAAATATAAACTGGGTTGACAATAACAGTGATAATGTTGATATAGACCTGTACAAGAACGGAAACTTTCATACATCAATAGAAAGCTCTTATTATAACTCAGGAAACTATTATTGGGATATTCCTATATCGTTGGATGCAGGTACTGATTATAAGATTAGAATAAGTAATTCAGAAGATTCTTTCGTTTATGATGAAAGTGATTATTTTAGTATTTCTGAAAATGATTATGTAAAATAACATTTGTTTCTGATATTTTAATTTTAAGGCTATCCTACAGGTAGCCTTTTTTTATTTCAAAAATCACATGAATATTTTTTCATTTTTCCTTGACAAGGGATATTATTTTGTTTAGTTTCTAAGTCAAGTGTATAGAAATGTATGAAAATGTATAAATGTGAGCCATAGTGAGTAGTTATTCAGGAACATATAGTTACACAGTCGATGACAAGGGAAGGATTAATTTTAAAAAATTCTTAAAAAGACTTTCTGCTGAAGAGAGAGTTAACCCGAATTATCACCTGATGAGGCAATCAATTGAGTCTCCCGGAGATAAAAAACGATATCCATTTTTTTATATTTTCACAGAAACTTCTTGGAAAAAATTCTACGATGAGAAAATTGAGATAAAACCTACACCAGAGAGATTGACCATCCTTAGCAACCTATGCGGGGAATCTTCTCTAGACGGCTCAGAGAGAATGTCATTACCAAAAGAATTCCTAGAATTCATCAAAGCAAAAAAGAACCTTGTACTACAAGGTGATGGTGACCGGATACAAGTCTGGTCAAAAGAGAATTACGATAAGTACTTCTCAATGATCGGAAAGCCTGATCAATCAATGTTAGATATGTTCAGCTAAAATAGAAATTTACGAATCTCCTCTGCTTCCTCGGAAGCAGATTTTATATTTAAAGAGACTATGAGATGACAAGTAGAGATAGTTACCATATCCCAGTTATGCTAAAGGAAACCTTAGACAGCTTTCTCATTGATAAAAACGGTAATTACCTAGATTGCACTTTAGGTGGTGGTGGTCATGCAAAAGCTATCTTGGAAATTATTTCTGATAAGGGAACACTACTTGGAGTAGACAGAGATAAAGAAGCAATAGAGCAGAATGCTTCTCTATTGGAGCGATACAAAAATTTCACGGTTGCAAATATATCATTTGCAAATGTAATGAGGTTAGATAGTATTGTTTTTGGATTGAAGTTTGATGGTATTCTGATGGATCTTGGAGTTTCATCACATCAAATAGATGATCCGAAGAGAGGATTCTCGTATATGAACAGTGGCGATCTAGATATGAGAATGAATGATGAGGATGAATTAAGTGCTTATATAGTTGTTAACAACTATACAGAAGAGCAGCTGAAAGAAATATTTTATAAATACGGTGAAGAAAAAAAATCAAGATACATTGCTAGAAATATTTGTAACGAAAGGGAAGAAAGTCCGATCAAAACAACAAAAGAGTTGAGTGATATTATTGGAAGATCAGTTCCGTATAAGAACAGGATCAAAACTCTTTCCAGAATATTTCAAGCTATTCGAATTGAAGTAAATAATGAACTCGGAGAAATTGAAGATTTCTTGAAAGTATCTCTGAAAATATTGAAGAAACATGGCAGAGTAGCAATTATGTCATACCATTCGTTAGAAGACAGAATTGTAAAAAGATTTATCAATGAAATGGCTACAGGATGTACCTGTCCAACAGATTTTCCTAAATGTATTTGTGGCAAAGAACCGATAGTAAAGAAGATCACAAAAAAGCCGATAATAGCTACAGAAGAAGAAATTAAAGAAAATCCCAGAGCAAGAAGCGCAAAATTAAGAGTATTTGAATTGATATAAATTCGTAGGGGATGCAGGAATGCATCCCGGGAACGCATTCCTGCGTTCCGTACATACGAAAATGGGATAAATAAAAGAAGGAGATAAAAATGAGAACAGATAAAAGATTATATAGAAGAGGAAATGGAGCAAACGTATTGAAGAAAAGATTTTCAATATTATCATCCCTGATAATTGTTTTGCCTATTGTTATTGCGATTATTGCCTACGTATATAAAAATCAAGGCATCAAAAGTATATCTATGAAATTGAATGAACTTAATTCAACAAAGATACAATTATTAGAAAAATATGAAAGGTTATGCTCAGACTATGAAAAAATGAATTCATTTATAGAAGTAAAAATTTATGCTGAGAATGAATTAAAAATGAAACAATCAATTAATAATCTTGGATATTTTGTAGTATATGACGGTAAATCAATTTTTAATAATAGTGATATTTCAAATCTACCAAAACTATTTGAAAATAGTGTAGATCTTGCAATGATAAAAACTGAAGATATATATCGCAATCCCGAATAACAAAAACAAAACCGGAAAGAATGAATAGATCTAGAAAAATAAAATTTAATAATGAATTACCCCAAAGGAAACACAGATCAAGAGTTATACTGATCAATTTATTCTTCGTTTTAGGTTTTTTTGTTATCATTGTAAAACTATACAATATTCAGATCATCAAGCACGATATTTATGCAAAAAGATATAAAGAGCAATCCCGAAAAAAGATAACCATCTTTGCTCCCAAAGGAAATATTTACGACCGTAATTACAATAAACTTGCTGAAAATATTGGTGTTAACTATGCATTTGGCATCAATACAAAGAAAGTTCAGAATTGCAAAGACTTGGCAAAAAGAATTTCAAAGATCACCGGCAAAGATTATAAATCATACTACAAAACTCTTCGTTCTAAAAAAGGTTTTATCTGGATCACAAGAAAACTTAATGAGAAGCAAAGAGAAAAAATTCTAAATATTTTGAATGAAAAAGAAAGTTCAGCAGCATCTTTCAAAGTCACAGCAAATAGAGTTTATCCACAAGGCAAAGTGGGTGGTCAGATAGTTGGATATACAGATATTGATGGGAAGGGAATGAGTGGGATTGAAAAAGAATTTAATGAATATCTGACAGGACAAGATGGTTGGGAATATATTTACAAGGATGCAAGACAGAATAAATCATTTAGCACCAATATTCAAAAGAAATTACCGGGTGCAGGAAATAGTATTATTTTAACGATAGATGATAACTACCAAGCTATTGTTGAAGAAGAGCTTGAGAATGCTGTGAAGAAATGGAAAGCTAACAAGGCTGTTGGGATTATTATGGATCCTCAGACGGGAGAGATACTTGCAATGTCCAGCTATCCTAATTTCGATCCGAATAACCCTGGTG
>WTAK01000163.1 GCA_013139625.1 Candidatus Delongbacteria bacterium
CTGTAAGTGATATTGTAAATGGAATACCTGCTCCTGAGATTGGAAATATGCTAAATGCATTTGGTCATGACTTTGCTATCTTGCCGAGTCCTGAATATGCTATGCCTTGGGATCCTTCAACAGGTCAAACGTTCTTCCAATGGATGGCAATCGTATTCTCACTAATGCTTGGAACAGCCGGATTACCACACGTAATTCAAAGATTTTATGTAGTTCCTAGAGCAAGAGACGCAAGATGGTCTGTTGTTTGGGGATTATTCTTCATATCAATTCTATATTGGAGTGCTCCTGTATTCTCAGCTTTCGGAAAAATACTTTCTACAAATCCTGAGATCGGACAGTTGGCAAAAGACGCTATCGTAGTTTATACTGCACAGTTAGGTGATATACATCCACTTATCGTTGGATTCTTGGCTGCTGGTGGTGTATCTGCTGCATTCTCAACTGTATCAGGACTATTAGTTGCAGGTTCTTCTGCATTCTCACATGACCTGTACTTTAAAGTTCTTAACCCTGATGCTACTCCTAAGAAGCAAATGTTCATGGCAAGAATGTCAACTATTCTTATGACAATTATTGTTATGGGTTTAGCAATGTTAAAACTTGCTTTGATCGGTCAACTTGTGGCACTTGCGTTCTCACTTGCAGCTGTGACTATCTTCCCACTATTCCTTCTTGGAATTTGGTGGAGTGGCTCTAATAAAAAAGGTGCAATTGCCGGATTGGTAGTAGGACTATTAGTAATGTCAATTTCATTAACTTATTTTATTGCTGGAAAGTACGGAGTAGTACTACCGGCTCAAGAATTTGTAACATTCTGGTTAGGTGCTTGGTACTTTGCTTGGATAGGCGCTCCTTTAGCTATCTTGACAAATATCGTAGTTTCTCTTATGACAGAAGAAACTCCTTATGAGATCAGAAAGTTCTTGGTGGAGAAAGTTCACACATAATTAAAAATTATTGTGTATATTAAGCCCAGGTCTTTGATCTGGGCTTTTTTTATTAAAAAAGGAAATAAACATGATAAACTTATCATCCAATAGCAAAAAACTTACCTTAATAATGTTCTTCATAACTCTGATCGGAGTAACAATTGCATACAAATATTATGAAAACATCAATAGCTTAGAAGACCCAAGAATACTTCATATAAAAAAAATGCATTTGAAATACAATCTTCTGATCACTGATAATAAAACAACTGAAGTCCTTTCAATGCTTGACTCAATGGATGTTGAATACGAAAAGATCCCTCATTACAGTAATTCATTTGAACGTGGTGTTATTTATACTGATAAAGCGGCTGTTTATCTTTCTATGGCTTTGTATCAAGCAAGAGATGAGGCTGAGAAAGCAAAATTCTTAGATATTGCTGAAGATCATATTAAAACCAGCTTGACCTACTATGAAAATTGGGAGAAAGAATATTCTGTCTTTGATGAAGTTCAACTGAAAGAAAGAGTTAGTTCTGATTTCTCTGATATAAACTTAGATAATCAGGAAAATATCATTGAAAAGAGAATCTCGCTTATTCAATTTGCCTTGCAGGAAATGAGCAGGCGATATTCGGTTACTTATACTAATCTTGGTATTGTGATGAGACATAAATTGCTTCAGGATTCATCTATTGTTTATTATAAAAAAGCTCTCGATCTCTGGGAAGATAATCATACTGCTAAGAGTAATTTAAATGTTCTCATGGGTGAAAAACCTATTAAACGAGGTTTTATAGAGAAGATGTTCCCACCTGAGAGAAAGGAAGATTAAAATAAAAAAGGCAATTCAAACGAATTGCCTTTTTTATTATTAGAAGAATATTTTTTTATTTCTCTATCCTTATCCTTGCATCAACTGCAATAACACTTTTCGCTGTCCCAAGTAACGGGTTAAGATCGAGTTCTTTTATTTCAGGTGCTATTTCAACGAGTTTGGAAAGTCTTGTAATTATCTCAGCAAAGGTATCCTCATTAACACCTTCTTTTCCTCTGACACCTTGAATTATCTTATAGCTCTTAAGTGATCTAATCATTGATAAAGCTTCATCTTTATAAATAGGAGCTAGCGATTGAGCTGTATCCTTGAAAACTTCAATATAAATTCCACCTAAGCCACAAAGTATCATATGACCAAAGTTATCTTCAAAATTCACACCAGCAAAAAATTCATTTCCCGATAGCATTGGCTGGATCATAATGCCATCAAACCCTTCTATCTGCTCCATTCGGTGATACTCGTCCCTAATCTCTTGATCTGACATAATATTCAGTGCTATTCCACCAACATCAGATTTATGAACAGGTCCGACTATCTTCATGACTATAGGAAAGCCAAATTCTTTAGCTTTTTCGATGATATTATTGATATCCTTAGAAACATATTCCGGAACTCTCGGTATTCCAGCTGCATCTAAAATAGAAACGATATCATCTGATTGTAAATATCCATCTTTGGATCTCTCTATAACCTTTCTGATTGTTTCTTCATCAATATTCACAGAATCCACTTCAGAGAAGTCAGAAATTGACCTGCTGACAGAAGTTAAAGCTAATCCCAAATTTACTTCATCTGAGAAATACACCCTACCAAAATCCTTAAAATACTCTATTTCTTTTTCAGTTGTTACTATAGAAGGTAATAGAGGATATATCGGTTTTTTAGTCGTTTTCATCTTTTCATTTAAAAGTTCATAAACATCATAAATTTCAAATAATCCCGGAGAACCAAAGATAACTACCATTCCATCTATATCATCAAATTTATTATCAATGTAATCTATAATAATTCCTAACTGTTCTGCGCTACCTGTAGCTAAAAAATCAATAGGATTACTTACTGATGATCCCGGATATAATTTTTCTAAAAGTTCATCTGCATATTTTCCCTCTATATGAGGCACTGACATTCCACCTTTTGAAAGAGCATCTGTAAGCATAACACCCGGGCCACCTGCATGAGTAATGATTGCAATATTTTTCCCTTTCAATTCTTTCTGTGTAAATATTGCTGCTGTATAGATCAATTCCTCTCTACCATAACATCTTACGATGCCTGCTTTCTTAAAAAGAGCTTCAACAGCTTTGTCAGGTGTTGCAAGAGCACCCGTATGAGATGACGCAGCTCTACTTCCTGCATCTGAGCTTCCTGCCTTTATTGCCGCTATCTTACATCCTTTTTTGATCAATGATCTAGCATGTTTTAATAGCATTTTCGGCTTATCAATGTTTTCCATGTATAGTAATTTTACTTTGGAACTTGTTTCAGGATCAAAATTTTCATCCCAGTATTTCATTACTTCTTCCACACCAATCTGAGCACTATTTCCAACGGAGAAAAGACTGGAAAAGGATAACCCCATAGGCATACCTTTTTCAATAATAAAAGCCGCGGTAGCACCTGATCCACTTACAAAATCACAACCTTTTGGATCAAGTTTGGGAATAGGACCGGCAAAAATTCCGCTGTAATGAGATGTTAGAACACCAATACAATTTGGTCCGATCAATGAAGCACCATATTCATTGACAATGTCGACAATTTCTTTTTCAAGTTGTTTACCTTCTTCTCCCATTTCTCCAAATCCGGCAGAAAGGATAATGAATGCCTTTGTATTTTTATTTTTTACAAATAATTCAACATAGCCCTTTACGTATTTTACCGCTACAGCTATAATTGCCAATTCTACATTCGGAAGATCTTCAAGTTGAAGACACTTGATACCTTGCACAACTTCCTCTTTAGGATTTATAGCATAAAGAATCCCTTTGTAATCTCCATCGATTATATTCTTTAGCACTTTTCCACCTATTTTAGATGGACTCTCTGATGCCCCAACTATAACAATAGATTTAGGATTAATAAGTTCATTATTTATCATGATTTTCTCGAATTAACTTTATATTATCATTGAAAACTACTTTATTGCTATTGTTTCGATCTCTATCATTACTGACAATGGCAATTCTTTTACCGCAAAAGCTGCTCTTGCAGGAAATGGAGCACTGTAGTACTTGGCATAAACATCATTCATAGCTTTAAAATTTGACATGTCTGATAACAAACAAGTTGTTTTCACAACATCATCAAATGTATATCCGGCTTCTTTTAAAATAGATTCTACATTCTTGAATACCATTTCAGTTTGTTCTGTTATGGAGCCTTCGACTATTTTACCGGTTGCAGGATCTACAGGTAATTGACCTGAAATGTATAAAATGCCATTTTTTTCAATTGCCTGACTGTAAGGTCCTATTGCTTTTGGAGCTTTATCTGTGTTTATCATTTTTTTCATCATTCACCTCAAATTTTTATATTCTATCAAGTTTTACAGTAAAGTGTCTCATTATTGGAGCTTCATCTAATATCTTCAAACCGTGTTTGTATTCATCTCTTCTATCGAAAACATTTTTTAATGAAGCAGCTATGTAATCCATATGGTTGTTTGTGTAAACTCTTCTAGGAATAGCTAATCTTAGAAGTTCTAGCTTTGGATAACGATCTTCTCTTGTCACTGGATCTCTGTCTGCTAATAAAGTTCCTATTTCAACACCTCTTACACCACCTTCAATGTAAAGCTCTACACCTAAAAGCTGAGCAGAATATTCGCTTTGAGGAATATGTGGGAAGAATTTTTTTGCATCAACAAAAATTGCATGACCACCAAATGGTTCCATAACAGGAATTCCATAATCTTTCATTTTCTGCCCAAGATAAGCAACTTGTTTGATCCTTGATTCCAAATAATCAAATTCAGTGCCCTCATCAAGTCCTTGAGCCAAAGCTCCCATGTCTCTACCGCTCATACCACCATAAGTAATAAATCCTTCGTAGATGATGTTAAAAGTTGAAGCTTGCTTAAATAATTCTTCATCTTTTAAGCCTATAAAACCACCCATGTTCACGATTGCATCTTTCTTACTACTCATTGTCATGCCGTCTGCGTATGAGAAAGTCTCTTTTACGATTTCTTTGATAGTTTTATCTTGATATCCATCTTCTCTGATCTTGACGAAGTAAGAATTCTCTGCAAATCTGGCACTGTCAATGATCAGCTTAGTACCATACTTTTTACAAAGTATAGAGACTTCTTTAAGATTTGCCATAGATACAGGTTGACCACCCGATGTATTATTTGTCAATGTCATAATAACCATTGGGATCTTCTCTATTGGGTTTTCCTGTAAAACTTTTTCCAGCTTTATAATATCAACATTACCTTTAAATGGATGAATAAAAGTAGAATCAAAGGCCTCTTCAATTGTACAATCGACAGCTTTTGCTTTTCTAAATTCAATATGCCCCTTTGTTGTATCAAAATGTGAATTCCCAGGTACAATATCACCTTCTTTTACAAGAACAGAAAAAAGAACATTTTCAGCAGCACGCCCCTGATGTGTCGGTAAAAAATAATTAAATCCTAAAAGGTCTTTAATTGTATTTTTTAATTTATAATATGATCTGGCTCCTGCATAGCTTTCGTCTCCGATCATTATTTCAGCCCACTGCTTATCACTCATTGCTCCGGTTCCTGAATCTGTTAGCAAATCAACATAAACATAGTCGCTTTTCAGATTAAAAAGATTATAATCAGCTTCTTTTATTAATTTTACTCTCTCTTCTTTCGTTGTTCTTTTAAGCATTTCAATGCTTTTGATCTTAAAGGGTTCAGCGTATGGTAATTTCATTATATTTCTCCATTCTTGAATAATTATATGTATTTAGTATGCGTTCTTAATCTTAGAAAATTGATCGTACTTAAAATGCCGGAACTGGAATACAAACAAAAATATCCTCATCGCAAAACATATCAGAGTAAAATGAATATTTTATGTTAGTTTTCTTCATTGAAAATAATATAACAAAAAAATAAGAAATAAAAATATATATTTTTATAAAATTTACCAAGTGTATGTAAAAGCAAGACCACAATAGGTGGGAGCTACAGACAGTTTATCACCCTTTGTAATTATATCTCTTTTGCATTCTGAAAAATAAGAATCTACATATGCATCACCCGCAGACAACAAAATTGTTCCTATTGATAACCAAATAAAATTATTCCTTTCTTTTTTATACCTATCTATAAGGAATTCATAGCTACCTGTTGGTTGCGTAGAATCAAGTTGTATTTCTCTAAGATCATCTCTAGCATCATTTAATCTTTGATCTTGAATTATTGCTCCGTAAATAAAAATTGATTCTGCCGCAATATAAATACCGGCCTTAAGATACTTCTGATTATATATTTGCCCTCCACCTGGGATCACAACAGAAAGAAAAAGGGGAACCTTATGGTTGGCTTCCCCTTTTAAAGTTAGAGATAACAATAGTATCACAACAAATATGTATGTTGAAAATTTTCTCATTACTTCTTTTACTGCATTGTTTCACCCATAGTGAAGATCGGTAAGTAAATAGCAACAACGATACTTCCAATTACGGCACCCATTATTACGATCAATAAAGGTTCCATTAAAGAGGAGAAACCTTTTATCTTTAAAGCAACTTCCGCATCATAATATTCTGCAATTTTTTTCATCAGATCATCTATTTTACCGGTTTCCTCACCGGTTTCGATCAATTGAATCAAAACATCATCAAATCTATTTGCTTTTTTAAAAGCTACAGACAATTCAATACCATTACTTACATCGATACCACATTGCTTTAAAGCTCCTTCGTAAACATAATTATTTGCAACTTTTCCGGAAATCTCTATTGATTTAAGCATTGAAGTACCTGAACTTAACAATAATGCAAGTGTACTTGTTATTCTTGATACAATAATTTGTCTAACCAATTCACCAAAAAGCGGAACACTTATTATAAATTTTTCCCAATTGTTATTTACTACTTTCGTCTTAAATGCCATCTTAATTCCATACCAAATAGCTGCAAAAATCCCAAACAATAAGAAAAAATGGTGTTGAATTATCTCAGAGCCATCAACAAGCATTTGAGTTGGTTTAGGCAATTCTCCACCTAAACTTGCAAACAGACCTTCAAAAACAGGTATGATCTTCCATAATATCGCAAAAACAATTACAACTGTGAAACTTAAAACAAACTTTGGATACATCATAGCTGATTTAATGGTCTGACGCATATTCTCTGTCTTCTCCATATAAATCGCTAAAGAATCCATTGCCTTTTCCAAGTTACCGGATTCCTCACCTGCCCTAATAATATTAACATACATTTGATCAAATACCTTATGTTTAGCCAGTGCAGTAGAAAAATCTGATCCGGCATTGATATCTTCGTAAAGTTGATTTAGGATAGATTTTAGCAAAATGTTTTTGTTTGAATCAGCAATATTCTTGATACTTTTAGTAATGGTTACACCCGCATTAATAAACGTAACCATTTGTCTGGTAAAGAAAACAAGATCCGCTAATTTGACACTTGATGTAAGCAGTGCAAACTTATCATTTAAAGCTTGAAAACCTCCACCACTTTTATCCATTTTTATTTCTGAGATGCTCACAGGTATCATGTTTTGTTGTTGAAGTTTATTAACAACCTCTGTTTGACCACCCGCCATGATTTCGCCGGAAACTGTTTTCCCGGCAACATCCTTAGCTACATATCTAAACTTTGGCATAATGTCTTCCTCTATTTTAATGATTTACAATTATGTTTACTCATTATCCGTATATTGTAAAGCTTCTTCTAAGTCTATATAACCTGCTTGAAATTGTCTAATTGCATCTTCTCTCAATGTCCATAAAGTTCCTTCCGATTTTGCAACATCACCTATCTCCAAAGCAGTACCTCCTGCCATTATTGTAGAACTTATTTTCTTAGTCATTTCCATCATCTCAATTAATGCAATACGACCCGACCGACCGGTATCTTTACAATTTGGACAACCTTCACCTTTGTAGAATGTTCCCTTTTCGATTTCTTCTTCGGTTAATCCTAATCCAATAAGTGCTTTTTTATCATATGGATGCTCAGTCTTACACATCTTACAAATTCTTCTCGCAAGTCTTTGAGCAATAATTAATTTAACAACTGTTCCAACCAAATAATCTTTTATTCCCATTTCTATAAAACGAGTAACAGTTGAGGGAGCATTATTTGTGTGGAGAGTACTAAATACAAGGTGTCCTGTCAATGCTGCTTCACAACCAATGTGGGCAGTTTCATAGTCTCTCATCTCACCAATTAGTACAACATCGGGGTCTTGACGAAGTATCTGACGTAAAGCTGATTTAAAATCAAAATCCTGTTGTCTATTAACATTACACTGTATAATTCCCTCGTTCTCGATCTCAACAGGATCCTCAACAGCAACAATATTAAGGGAAACATTCTTGATTTTGTTCAAGGCTGATGCCAATGTATTCGTTTTACCAGATCCGGTCGGTCCTGTAACCAGTACCATTCCGTCTTTTCTTTTTATGTTCCTCACAAATGTTTCAATGTAAATCGGATTATTATTAAAAATAGCTTCGATAGAAAATAATTCTTCTGCTTTCAAAAGACGAAGTACGATCTTTTCTCCATGGATAGTAGGTAGGGTACCAACACGGAAATCAATTGGTCTTCCGTTTATTTTCATTCTGATCTTACCATCTTGAGGTCGTAATTTGACATCGAGTTTCATTGTTCCGGTAAGCACTTTAATCCTTGCAGCCATTGCACTCTTTAATTTTATTGGCAATTTGTCATACCCTTTTGGAATATATAGATCACCATCTTTTCTAAATCTTATTTGAAGAAATTTTTCCTGAGGTTCAATGTGAATATCTGAAGTGCCATCAAGATCTGCTGCCGCTAAAACAGTATTAACCAGCTTAATAACTGGAGCCGAATCTTGATCCCCCTCATCATCTTCTACAGCTGCTGAGATCTCCTCAATATCTACATCATCTCCGAAGACATCATTAAGTGCTGAATTTGCACCTGCTGCTGCCGCCAATTTTGAGTATAAGTCATCAATTGCTTTTTCAATTTTATCCTTTGTAGAATATATCGGAACGATCGACATTTGAGCTATCATTTTAAGCTTATCTGTAACAGCCAGAT
>WTAK01000327.1 GCA_013139625.1 Candidatus Delongbacteria bacterium
TAATATTCCTGTTACAATCGTTATAAATTTCCTTGCTCGCCAAAGAATTGAAATTATTTCAAAAAAGTCTATTTCATTTTTATTTTCTGATTGTATTTGTTCTGTCATAGTGTGTTCCTTTATGTTAAACTAGTGGTTAGTGGCGTATGGCAATACGCCCGTACATTAGAGACGCGATAAATCGGCGTCTTTACGGATTTGTCCATTATCAATTGTCTTTTATGATTTTCCAATGCCCTGTTTTATCAGAGCCTTCTCGTTTCAGATAATTTAAGTCCTTAAGCTTACTAATATATCTGGTGACACTTGCTCTGCTTATTCCTAAACTCTTAACGATTTGTTCCTTTGTAATATCAGGATTTTCTATTAACAAGGCTACAAGTTTTTTTAGAGGCTCATTTAGAGGCTCATTTAGAGGCTCATTTGCAGTTGCAGTTGCATTTACAGTTGCATCGATATCCTTTTGTGCCAAATCCTTTTCTGGGGTAGTTTCAATGATATTTGAATGTAAGATCGTCCAAAATGCATCTGAAAAATCAAATTCAACTCGATTTCCGTTAGTATTACAGGCATCTATGACACGTTTTATTCCAGTACCTGTCTTTTCCATATACTCAGTTCTTGCCAAAAGATCAGCCATCAACCTGTTCCTCGCCTCACTCCTTTTTCCGAACTGCTCTTTAGGGAATAGCAATTCACCCTTATTGTTTATTACTATGCTGCTTTTATTCTTTTCTATAGCAATCATATCGCCAAGAAAATAATCGAAATGTATAACTGCGTTAACAATTGTTTCACGGTAAGCGTCGGTTGGATATTCAGGATATTCATCTCTTGGAAGATCTTTTATTTCATAACGAACAGGGACACGGTCTTTAATGTACTCTATCGCATGTTCTATATTTCCCATTATACCTTTGTCGAAAACTTTTTTATCAAGAATATTCACTCTGTCGTCACCGTAAAAATGAACGCATCTTATTTGTGAACTTATTATATACATTGATGGTTCTTTTGCAAAATATAGCACACCAGCATTTGTAAATCCGTTATCAGTTAGAACTTTTAAATTCCTAAGCATCTCGTCTCTTTCAAGTTTGTATGAAATACCTGCAAGTTTTAAATAGTATTTAAATTTATCCTCATCAAAATCATTCCATTTGAAGTTGGTGCAGATCTGTTCATCGAATCGTACTTTTCCTGATTTAATCGCAAGTTCTAATATTTCATTTCTAGTCATCTTTTGAGAATTCGCACCCATTCTCATGAAAAATCCTGATGAACAAGAGTAAGGTTTATTTTTACCTTCTTTAATCTCAACAGCTAAAACATTATCAAGTTCAAATATAGAAATACTTATTGAAGGATCGCAATTTCTGGCAATATCTTGTATCGTAGATCTTAATTTATTTGTATGTGAAATCCCTTTAATATCACCATTGTCTGAAATACCCAGATATATCGAACCACCTGAAGCATTAGCAAAAGCGACTATTTCCTTAGAAAAACTTTTATCTAACGATTCCTTAAATTCGATAAACTGCCCTTCTCCAAATTGAAGGATCATATCTATATTATGTGATTTGATGTTATTCATATTATCTATTTTTCTCTTCTCTTCCTTTTCTTCCTATCTTCCTGTGAAATATCTTTTATCTTTAAACCATATTAGGTCGGAGGTAAACCCCGTCCCTACGGATTAATTCAATTATTTTCTGATTCTTCTTCATTATCAATTAAAGCATCTGTTTTTTCAAGTTGTAAATTCTTAGCATTTTTTGAAGTTATAATGCTCTCTCCTGTTTGTTTTTCAATTTCAACCCTTGCCTGCTTTGCCGCAAATCCACCTTTATTTGCAACTCCTATATTTTCATCAAAGCTCTTAGGTTTTTGTTTCTTAGATATTTCAGTAGTTGAAGCTTCCGCAAGCATATTCAAGACTAATTCAAGATTTGTCATATTATCTCTCAAATTTTCCTTTTTTAGGTCTTTAAATCTTTTATATTGTTTTACTGATTTACCAGACCACGCTTTTGTAATCTCATTTGTTAAAATTGCAAATTCTAAACCCTCTTCAACTCCTCTTTCTTTCCATTCATCGGTCAAATCATTTCTTACTTCGATACTTTTCAAGCGTTGATTGATCCATTTTGCAGAATACCCTTTTTGTAAATAAGTTTTCATCGCTCTTTCGAAAGAAAGTTCAGGATCTTCAGTTTCTTCAATCCTTTCATAACCTGTTTTTGCCAACCATAATTTAAAAGGCTCTGCTTTAGGTGATGGGATTGATTGAATTAGTCTCAAAATAGTTTCTGTATCTGCCACATCAGTCATTCTCATTTTATCATCATGTGCAATCATTTTCAACCGTACGATATTTTCGTACACTTCACTTCCTTCATTTTTCAACTTGCTTTTCAAATCACTCCAATACCTTTTTGGTATCGTAGTATCTGTTAATATCTCAATTATATCAACGACAGAAAAAAACCAAAGTTCTTTTTCTTCGTCCCAATGACGACGAACCTGCTTTTGATTAAACAATATTAAAGAATCTGATTTTTTCATATCTTCCTTTTCTTCCTATCTTCCTGTGAACAATCTTGCTGTTTTAATCGTTTCCGGGAAGGCATGGGAACCTTCCTCCTACGGATTTGTTTGGTTTATCCGTTTTAGGAACGCATACCTGCGTTCCCTACTCGCTCCAAACAACTCTTTTTATATAATCCGTATAACTCAATATGATCCTCAAGACTTTATCCGACACATTCGGTAAAGAATAATCAAAGACCTGCAATAATGGTCCATCTTCACCTCTTCCCTGTGTTTCAAGAACTGTTAAAGCTTGAAGTATCCGCTCTGTATTCATACCAACCATCATAACAGAACCCTCTTCCATAGCCTCAGGTCTCTCATGAGCATCTCTAATATTAAGAGCAGGAAAATTCATAATTGAAGATTCCTCTGAAATAGTCCCTGAGTCAGAAAGAACAGCTTTAGCATTCATCTGTAAGTGAACATAATCCGTAAACCCAAGTGGTTTATGAACTATTATAAGCGGATCAAGTTTTATCTTATCTTTCTCAATCCTATTACGTGTTCTTGGATGAGTTGAAATAAATATCGGCATTTTATATGTTTTAGCAATTTTATTGAGAGCATTGAACAGACCTTTGAAATTCTTATCTGAACTAATATTCTCTTCCCTATGAGCTGACACAACGAAATACTTATCTTGCTTTAATTTTAACTCTTTTAAGATATTAGAACTTAGGATTTTCTCCTCATTGGCAGTAATGACTTCAAACATAGGACTACCGGTCTTTATCACTCTATCCGAAGCAATACCTTCTTTAAGCAAATATTCCCTTGAAATATCACTATAAGGCATATTTATATCAGAAATATGATCAACTATCTTTCTATTAGTCTCTTCAGGAACTCTTTGATCATAACTCCTGTTGCCTGCTTCCATGTGAAAGATAGGTATATGTCTTTTCTTTGCAGGAATAGCACAAAGACATGAATTCGTATCGCCGAGTACAAGAAAAGCTTCTGGTTTTACATTTTCCAGCACTTTATCTATTTCTATAATGATATTACCGATAGTCTCTGAAGCATTACCTTTTGCAGCATTAAGGAAATGATCAGGTTTTTTCAAGCCAAGATCTTTAAAGAACACTTCATTAAGTTCATAATCATAATTCTGTCCGGTATGAACAAGAATATGTTCGATAGCTTTAGATGAATCTAATTTTTTCAGAACTTCTGAAAGTCTGATGATCTCAGGTCTTGTTCCTACTACTGTCAATACTTTAAGTTTTTTCATTTTATACCTCTAAAAAGAATGTATCCGGTTTTTCCGGATCGAATTTTTCATTTGCCCACATAACAGTTACCATATCAGCTTCACCAAGATTAGAAATATTATGCGTATAACCCGGTGGAATATCAACCACTTCAAGTTTATCACCTGAAACAAGATATTCAATAATTTCATCACTGTTTATATCTCTAAATCTAATAGCTCCCTTTCCTGAAACAACAAGAAATTTTTCTGTTTTAGTATGATGCCAGTGATTGCCTTTTGTAATACCCGGTTTTGAAATATTTACCGATACCTGACCCTTATTCTCTGTTCTGATAAATTCTGTAAACGAACCTCTATTGTCAACATTCATTTTAAGATCATAAGAGAATTTATCCTTTGGAAGATAGCTCAAAAATGTTGAATAAAGCTTCTTTTCAAAGCCATTTTCCATATCAAGAATAATAAGATCGTTCCTGGAATCTTTAATTTTATTCAAAGTATCTACGATCTCACCCAAAGTCTTAGAGTAAGTAATCGCTATCTCATGGTAATATTTTTCAATATCTACATTTTGACGATCAAGTATGTGTGTAAATTCATCTATAATATCATCTATATAAACAAGGTTCACAACATTTTCTCTGTTTGAAATAGTGATCGGAATATCATTTGCAATATTATGAGTGAAAGTAGAAATCCCTGAGTTGTAATTCGGTCTGCACCACTTTCCAAAGACATTTTTCAACCTATAGACATAAACTTTCACTTCGTTTCTCATACCATAGCTGACCAAAGCTTCTTCAGCTTGTTTTTTACTTTGACCATAAGGATTATCATAGTCAGCCTGAATTGATGAAGTAAGAACTATAGGTATCTTTTTATCATTACATTCGCAAAAATTGATCACTTTTTCCAGTGATCCAAGATTACCTGTTATAAACTCAGAATCTTCTTTCGGTCTATTTATTCCGGCTAGATGAAAGATAATATCTGCCGATGCAACATATTCCTTCAAAGTTTCAAGTGAATCTTCTATATCGTAGAGAAATAACTTCTTATCTTTAAGCTCTTTGAAAGAAGCTGTTAAGTTCTTACCTATGAAACCATTTGCACCTGTAATCAGAATATTTTTCATTTTTTCCAAGCCTTTAGTTCATTTTTAACAGAATCAAGAGTTTTCAATTTCTTTTCAACACCCTTAACATCAAGTAGATTAACATTGTCTGAATTATAATCAGTTAATTCTTTTACCTGCTCTTCACCCTTTGAAAAGAATTTAGCATAGTTAAGATCTCTGGTATCAGCAGGAACTCTAAAGAAACCTCCAAGATCTTCAGCAGAAGCCATTTCTTCTCTTGTCAATAATGTCTCATATTTCTTTTCACCGTGTCTTGTACCGATTATCTGTATCTTATTTTTTGCTTTAAATAAATTTATTATAGCTTGAGCAAGATCTTTAATCGTACTTGAGTCTGCCTTTTGTACGAAAAGATCACCTTGTTTTGCATTTTTGAATGCAAAAATAACAAGATCGACCGACTCTTCCAAACTCATTAAGAATCTAGTCATATTTGGATCTGTAATAGTAATAGGGTTGCCATTCTTTATTTGCTCAATAAATAACGGTATCACCGAACCTCTGGAAGCCATCACATTACCGTAACGAGTAACACAGATCGTAGTTTCCTTTTCTGAAACATTTCTGGATTCAGCAATAGCGACTTTTTCCATCATAGCTTTAGAGATACCCATAGCATTTATAGGATAAGCTGCCTTGTCTGTACTTAAAACTACAACGTTTTTTACCTTTCTAGCTACTGCAGCCTTCACTACATTCCCAGTTCCAAGAACATTAGTTTTTACCGCTTCCAATGGGAAAAATTCACATGAAGGCACCTGTTTTAAAGCAGCAGCATGAAATACATAGTCAACACCTTTCATTGCTTCAAAAACACTATCATAATTCCTAACATCACCAATGTAAAATTTCAACTTAGGATTAT
>WTAK01000279.1 GCA_013139625.1 Candidatus Delongbacteria bacterium
AATAATCCAACAGTTGCGACATAAAGAATTCGTTCAATTTTTAGAAAAAGATGGCAAATACTGTAAAATCAGGGTTTATCATCCTGAAGGTATCTATGAAGGTTGGATCAATAAATTCAAAGTTTACAACACAAAAGGTCTCATCAAATTCTACTTTGGCAAGCCATTTCTTATGGAGAGCGATGAAGAAGAAATTGATCCGAATGATGTAGAATTTGAAGTAAATAAAACCGCTTGGATCATGAAAGACAGATCGCAACTTTTAGAACTTCCTGAAGAAGATAGTGATGCTAAACTTGACCTTTACTTCGGGAAAGAAGTTTATCTGAAAAGGCAAAAAGCCGATTACTATATGGTAGAAATACTCAATAGTCTAAAGGATGAATCTATTACCGGTTGGATAAAAACCGAAGATATCGGTACCAAAGAATTTTATTATGCAAAATACGATAAAACGATGGCGGAATATACCCGTGAGAATAATTCTTTAGGGACAGAAATATCTGAACTTGAAGCATATATTGCTGAACAAAAAGAAGAAATTGAAGAGCTTGAAGCAGAACTTCAATTGAGAAAATATCAAAAAGCTGCTAATATTAAAATACTGGCAAGCTCAACATCTAAAAGAACAAATTATCTACAGGAAGAAAAGAAGATCGCTGAAGAGATCGAAGATAGTGTAAAGAGATTTAAAAAAGAGATCGCCTCACTTAGAGCACAAAATTCTTTGATGGATAAAGAGATTGCAAAAAGCTCAAATTTGCTATTTGAATTGAATGCTGAATTTATTACAATGAGTAAACAACTCAATCAGTATAAAAGTGACCTACCTTCTATCCTGCGAAAACTTAGGACCGCATACAAAGAAAAGAAAATCTATTATTTAGCACATAAGGAAGAAATTGATAGAAAAAAAGCTGAAGCAGATAAGATAGCTAAGCAAAAAATAATAGAAGGCAAGATAGATCCTGAACTTTTGGATCAATGTAAGAAATTTGAAAATGAATACGAAGAAAAACTCGCTGAATTCGAGAAAGTAAAAGCGGAAATGTCAAAAGGAGATATTTCTAAGAGAAAATATGAAAAATTGTATGAATCCTATACAAACCTTTGGAATGAGGCAAGTCAATTCAAGAAAAAATTCGAAGAATGTAAATTTAATGCAAGTTCAAAGCATAAAGCACTTTACAATGAAGCTATCGGTTTAAAAAGAGAAGATGAATTAGAAGATGCATTAGAACTATTCTTAGAGGCTATTGAAATAAAAGATGATTTTGAAGAAGCTTATTTTCAGATCGTTCTGATTCTAATTGAACTTGATGAAGATTCTGAAATAAATAAATACATATATAAAGTAATAGATGCTGAGAAAAGGGGGCAATTATTTTATAGAAGAGCCTACAACGAAAAAAATAATTATCCTAAGAAGGCAATCAAATATTATAAAGAAATGGCAAAATCCTATAAACCTAATTTAGCATTTTACCAGATCGGTTTAATTTATTCTGAAAAATTATCAAATCAAAAAAGTGCTATAAAATATTTCAAAAAATCGATTAAGAAAGATTCAAAATCTCCAAAAGTATATGAAGCATTAGGCGCTACCATAATGGAGACAAAACCTCCAAAAGGACAATCTAAGGCGACTATAATAAACGAAGCCATCTCTTACTTTGATAAGGGAATAAAATATGGTAAAGGTTATAAAAATATACATACTCTGTATGCTAGACTTGCACAAGCTTATAACAAGCTCGGAAAAGCAACCAGTGCTCTAAAATATGCAAATATGGCGATCAATAAAGCACCAAAGAAAAAAACAGCGACCGGTTTCCTTGAGAAAGGTATTGCATTAGTCAAAATGGATAAAAAGAAAGAAGCTGAGAAATATTTAAATAAAGCAAAAAAAGATCTGATGACAAAGGATCAGGCCATTTTCTGGCTAAAAGAATTGAAATGAAAACACTTTCAATAGATAAAATAAAAGAACCCATTGTGATGACATTGGGCTCTTTTGATGGAATACATCTGGGTCACAAATCTTTACTGGAATTATTGGTTGTCAATTCTAGAATGTCTGATTCTAAATCACTGATCCTTTCATTCGAGCCTCATCCGAAAAAAGTTATACGACCGGAAACTAAGATCAACCTATTAACAAATTTTGATGAAAGAATTCATATTTTCAACGAACTTGGAATAGATTATTTTTCGATCTTGGAATTCAATAAAGAAGTTGCAAATATGGCTTTTGATGAATTTTACGAGAATTTCATATTCAAGCATCTAAATATAAAACATATTATCACAGGTTTTAATCATGAGTTCGGTAAAGGTCGTAAGGGTAATTTTGATAACTTGAAGTCAATGTGCGCCAAACATAACATTGAGATAACTTCTGTTGGACCGATGTACTACAAGGGAAGTAACATTTCCAGCACCAGGATCCGAAAAGCTATTCTTCATGGATCTTTAGCAGAAGCTAACGAGATGTTGGGGCATACTTACTTTTTAATGGGTAAGGATGTTTTAGGTAAGAACATTGGAAATAAAATTGGTTTCCCTACTGCAAATATAAAAGTTCTTCATCCTGACAAAGTTATACCTTTGAATGGTGTTTACTTTACAAAAACTCAGCTCAACAACAAGAACTATTTCAGTATGACAAATATTGGTGTTAACCCTACATTTGGGAACGGTCAGGAAACTATAGAAACTCATATTTTTCATTTTGATGAAGAGATATACGATCAAGATATCAAAGTCTCTTTTATTTCCAGGATCAGAGAAGAGAAAAAATTCAGTAGCTCAAATGAACTGGTCAAAACTTTAAAAAAAGATCGAGAAACTTGCTTAGAATTATCTAAGAAGTATTGATCTATACTCACAGAAGATAAAATGAAGATACTTGTTCTATCAGACACACATTTCAGAAAAGGCTACTCACTCGATAGTAAATTCATTGAAGAATTATCCAATAGTGAAATGGTCATTCATTGCGGTGACTTTGTAAGTTTAGAGTTCTATGAGTTTTTAAGCTCTTCAAAGAGATTGATTGCAGTAAAAGGTAATAACGATTATTCCCTTTCAGGTAAGCTTTCGCTAGAAGAAGAGATCGAGATAGAAGGTTTTAAAATAGCAATTACTCACGGACATCTTACAAGTATAAATAATTTACATTACAAGTACCCTGACAGTGATATAATTCTATACGGACATGAACATCATCCATCTATAGAAAAATATAAGAATAAACTTATTTTAAGCCCCGGTAGTTTAACTTCCAATAGGTATGTGGATTATAATTCTTTTATGACCCTTGAACTTAATCGAGATAGCGAGCCAATAATCAAGTTCCATCAATTAGCCTAATATCGGAGAAACTTATGAATAATTTCAATGATAACGATCTTAACCGATTAGCAAAATATGACATATCTTTAGATGATATTGACCAGCAGATAAATAAATTTATCAAAGGCTCCCCTTTCTCTGACCTTGTAAAGCCTGCATCTACCCTATCAGGTATTTTTAATTTAGATAGTTTTGACAAAGATGAGTTATTGCCCTTATATGATACAGCTGCAAAGAATGGTAGAATTTCTAAATTCGTTCCTGCTTCAGGAGCAGCTACAAGGATGTTCAAAGACCTTTTAGAATTTTATTACTCCGATGGAAAAAATATAAATGATAATTGCAAAGAAGTTTTTTCTAAATTAAATAATTTTCCATTTTATGCTGATCTGAAAAAAACATTGTCTGATGATGATCACAACATAAATAAGCTGCTGGAAGAAAAAAATTATAAGTTAATACTAGAATATCTTCTATTTGAAAAAGGTTTAAATTATTCAAAGCTTCCAAAAGGGCTTTTAAAATTTTCTCAAGGTGAAACTGCTTTGGAAGAACACTTCTACGAAGGAATTGAGTACGCAGCTGATCAGAATAAAAATATAAAGCTACAGTTCACTGTTTCTGAAGAACATCTTGAAGATTTTAACAAATTAGTGGACGAATTAAAAAACAAATTCCTTCCTGACTATAAATTTAATATTACTTTCTCTACTCAGAAACCTTCAACTGATACTTTAGCAGTAGATGTAAATAATGAACCTTTTAGAGATAAGAACAATGAGATAGTTCTCAGACCCGGCGGGCATGGAGCTTTGATACATAATCTAAATTCTTTGAACGGGGATATTGTATTCATCAAAAATATTGATAATGTCCAAAGTGGAGATAATGATTTGAGTAGCTACAAGAAATTACTTGCAGGCATTCTACTGAAGAATCAATCTCAAATCTTCAAATATATTGATCTGCTTCAAAATAAGAATTTATCTGATATTTTAGAGATTGAGAATTTTATTATAAATGACCTGAATATATCTCTTCAATCTGACTATAAAAATAAAACAACTGAAGAAAAGATAGATAATCTTCTTTCGTTATTGATAAGACCTATCAGAGTATGTGGTATGGTAAAGAACGCGGGTGCTCCCGGAGGTGGACCTTTCTATGTTCGAAAGAACAATGATATTTCACTGCAGATAGTTGAATCGTCCCAGATTGACCTGTCTAAAGAAGAGCAAAAAACAATATTCGGATCATCGACTCATTTCAATCCTGTAGATATTGTCTGTGGTTTGAAAGATAGTAAAGATGATGCTTTCAACTTACTTAATTACATTGATCAAGATACATATTTTATTTCTAATAAATCTGTGGATGGAAAACCATTGAAAGCACTTGAGTTGCCTGGTCTTTGGAACGGAGCAATGGCTGAATGGATCACCATTTTTGTGGAAGTTCCTTTAGAAACTTTCACACCTGTTAAGATCGTAAATGATCTGCTTAGGTAAAAAATGTTCCATATCTACACGGCACTGAAGTACCGTGTTCCAAGTTACCCTACTTTTCTTTCCTACCCGAGCGACTGGGACAAGGGACTTCAGTCCCTTGCAAAGAGCGAGTTAGCCCCTTGCAGGTAGCGAGTTAGCCCCTTGCGTAATTCGTGTCGTTTTGCGTTTCGTATCAACGCTGTGTAGATGGCGACCACAAGGGTACGCCCCTACATTCTTGGTGTTCTTGTGTATTATCGATACCAACCCAAACTTCGCGAATCCATGAGCCAACTCATACCTTATACCTCATACTTCATACCTATCTTTTATACCTGTTCTCTTTCTTTAAATTTTAGTTCGAAGAAGGTACATTCTTTTAGCTTTGTGATCTTGTTTTGAATTTTATTTATTTGGTACATAATGACCTCCATCTAATATTTTATCAATTCTCCATTCTATCTTCTATTCCCCATATTTGGCTCTTTCTTCTTCAAGTAACTTCCATTGTTTATCAAAATCAGAAAGATAATTCTTATCCTGCTCTTTCTTAAATTCTTCATATTCTTTTTTTGCTAGTTCTAAAGCAACTTCATGGCTAACAGTACCGGCGTTATTCAAAATATCATATTCGCTGAACTTTAGGAATACATTAAGTTTTTCAACCCATTCTTTCATATACATCGGTTTGTTTCTAATAGCTTGAAGTTCCGCAAAGTCAAGATACATAGTTACAATACGGTTAAGATGATCCAGTTCATCTTTATCAAGATAGTTTTTAGCTATTGATACATCGCTTGGCATAACTTTACCTGATGGTGATTTCCTCCAAGAAGTTAATCCCATGTTAGACTTCTTACTATCAGCTCTATTTGATATTATTTCAGCTGCTGTCTGTCCGGTTATTGCAAAATGAAGTTTGTTCTGAACGGTGGCAAAGAAAGTTTTAGTAACATCTGCTTTGGGAGTATAATCAATCGAAGTGGCATATATATCTGTTATCTTTTGGTAAACCATTCTTTCACTTGAGCGAATATCCCGTATTTCTTCTAAGAGATCATCAAAGAACCTTGCACTGAAACGGGATCCGTATTTGAAACGGTTGCTATCTAATGCAAAACCTTTGTGGATATATTCTTTGAGGATAGTTATAGCCCATTGCCTGAATTGAGTACCACGATCGGAATTTACTCGGTATCCAACAGCTATAACAGCTTCAAGTGAATAGAGCTTTATATTTCTTTTCACTTCTCGTTGACCTTCTTTTTGAACTACCGAGTAATCCTCGTTAGTTGAGAATTCATCAAGCTCTTTTTCTGAATATATATTTTTTAAATGAAGTGAAATATTATCTTTCGAGCAGTCAAACAGTTCAGACATCTGTTTTTGCGAAAGCCAAATGTTCTCACCTGCATAAAGAACTTCAATATTGATCTTACCGTCAGAAGTTTCGTAAACGGTTATCTGATTGTCAGGTATTTTCTTATTTTTCTTCATATCGTTTCTCTTTTGTTTTTTCTTACTCCCTCATTTCACGGCACTGAAGTACCGTGCTCCAAGACTCCCTACTTTTCTTTCTTCCTACCCGAGCGTATGGGACAAGGTGGCTTTAGCCCCTTGCAAAGAGCGAGTTATATCCGTACTCGCTCTCTTTCTTTAAATTTAAGTTCGGAGAAAGTACATTCTTTTAGCTTTGTAATCTTATTTTGAATTTTATTTATTTGGTACATTTCGACCTCGTTCTAATCTTTTTCATCTTCTTTATTAACTTTTAATTGTTCAAACAAATCTGTATATCGTATTTCAAGATAATCCAAATTCCTTAGACTAAAATTTATATACAGATTTCCTTTACTTTCTTTTTGATATGGAATACCATAAATAAAAACTAATCCTATTGGAGTTTTCAGTTCGTTAATTGTTTTTAATCTCAATTTTAACAGTTTCTTTACTTTATAATCTTCAATATCTGAATCACTTATTATAAACGAGGGATTTATCGACTCTTCATAATAATCAAATTGACTGCAAAACTTTATTTTGTAACCTGGTATACTTTCAATTCTATCTATAAATGCTGTGCCCCAGTAAATTCTATTTTGATCTGGCAATTCGTCTAACTCTTGATGAAATACACCTTTAAATAGTTCTTTATATGTGATATCTTTGCCTTCAATTTTCAAAAGAGCTTTATCAAGTAAATCATTTTTTCTAAACTGTACCCACTTCGATACTAGTGATCTAATACTATAATATCTACCCCCAGTATATTTTTTACTATCTTCATTTCGAGAATATCCACTTGTAGTTCCACTCTCTAGTGTAGAATCTTTAGCTTCTGGTCTATTAAGTAAAAACTTATCACATGAACTTATTCCTATTTTTGCATTAGCATAAATTTCATCACTATCTGTTGAACTGTTTTTATTCTTACTGTCATATTGGCAACCTTCTATGTGATGGTATCCTCTAAAATGAGGAACTTGCTTCATATCTTGCTTTACTTTTTCGATATTTGCACAAGTAATATCTGCATTGCAGTTTTCATTAGGACATTTAAAGGCACTTTTACTTGTAATTAAATCAGACCAGAAATAATCATAAGCCATATCTGGATCTATAAAATCATCTAAATCGTTACTATATGCGAATTCCATTATAAATACTCCTTTACAATTCTATTATTCTAAATCCATTTGCTTCTAATATTTCGATATCATCAGAAGTTATTGTTGATTTTTTTTGTGATTTATGTATTGCTAAGCATAACAAATGTGTTGCTCTTGACATTGCAACATATATAAGTTTCTTTTTTGCTTCTAAACCAGATTTATTCTTTCCCTTTAGCAGTTCTAGCAATTGAAATAAATCATACGCTCTATTAAACGTTTCAAGAACTAAAGTTGCAGTATGTGTTTCACCTTTAACCTTATGAATAGTAGATATTTCAATTTTAAATTGAGGATTTTCATTTTTAAGTATATTACTCTTATTATTTTCCTTACTATCAAATTCAAGTTTATAATTTTTAATTACACTTTCTAATATCAAAGAATCGAAATCAATATCAACTATAGTTACTAAATTTTCCATTTGAACCTTAACACACTGTTTTAAAATTAATTTAGTCGTAATTTCAAGTAAACCCAATTTGAATACATTATAAGAATTTTCATTATTTTCCTTTAAATGTTTCAATAAAGTTGAATTCGTAAAATACTTCTCTCCGTTTTTCATCTTTTTTCTTTTTAAATATTCCTTAACAACACCAAGAATAATATTTCTATAATCCTTGGGTTTAATGTTTGTATTATCAAACTGATTCAATTTCTCAGTTAAGTTATCAAAATCTAATGAATTGTTTTCATCTTTTTTATAATCTGGATAATAGCTAGGTAATGTATGTCCGTTTTCATTTTTCTTGCCAACACCACCAACAATTTTAAAAATCGAATTCTGCACTAAATGTAAATCATGTTCTACAATCAAATTTGTAAATCTTCTAATTACCTGTTCAATTTGATTATCTTCAAACAAAAAAATGATAGGTTTGATTTCTATACTATCATTGCCACACAATACTTGAGGCAAACAAGCTATTTTTAATACTTGTTCTGCTATCGGGATGGATAGTCTTTTTGTGTTTTTTATTTCGATATTATCTTCTTTTATTTTCCAACCTTTTGCTTTTTGACCTGTAAAATTAAAAATGGCTTGATTATTATCTCCGATCTTTTGAATAACAACTTGACATTCTTCAAATAGCTCCTGAATTATTCTAAATTGTATATCATCTGTATCCTGTGCTTCATCAATAAATACATATTTAAACCTTTTACGAAAAACATCAATTATATTTGGATAATCGTGTATACATTTTAATGCCAAACCATAACAATGTCTGTAAGTTAAAAAGCCTGAAAAACGTAATTCTTTTTCAATGTCTCTATCTTTTATAGTTTTTATAGTTTTAAAAAATCTTGATTTATTCTTTTCTGTGAGTAATGCTTTCCCTTGATTGTTATATTTAAACACACTCTTAGCATCATCAAGTGTTAAATTTTCAAAAAATTTAATTACACTAATTTGTCTTTCACTTGCTCTAGAGGATAACCACCCATATACAGATTCATGATAAGATTTCAGGATGTTTTCATATTTTTCATAAAATAAATTAGTATCGATTCTCTCAGGTTTGTATCCGAGTAAATTTATATACATAGGTATAGCTAAGAATTTATCAAC
>WTAK01000420.1 GCA_013139625.1 Candidatus Delongbacteria bacterium
AATATGGAATAGAGATGCTGTATCCCGATAGAAGCAAACTTGAAGAATTGGATGGAGGCATGACTATTTCATCGGCATAAATCGCAGCCAAATAATTAGATTTACTCATACCGTTGGAATAAGCATATATCTTTTTCCCTGTCAGTTTAAATTTTTCCATAGCCAAAGATAATTCTTTAGTATGAACACTTGATATATCCCATGAATCCAGATCTAACATGATCCCTTTTATCTTATCATCATTTGAAGCTTGATTTATCGATTGTAATACCTCATAAAAAGTCAGCTGTCTCTTACTTATATCTTTAAGATTCTTCAGCGAAAATAGATTTATTTGATCTGTTGCACTTTCTTTTAATCCATTCGGGAATGAAAGAATTAAGAAACTATCATTTTTTATTACTTTGCTATCACTTAATTGATCGTATGATATTTTAGAAATAAAGATGGCTGCAAAAATAAAAAAAACGACAAATACAATTATTACAGTTAAAGTCGTTTTCATCAACCATTTAAAGCCTCTTTTTAAATATTCCATACTAACCTCCTAGTCTGATACATTACTATTTTCTTAGTCCGATACATTTAGATATTGAATTTTCCCATTTTTTACACTTACAAAATCAGGAATTATCTTAAATTTTTTCTTATTTAACTTAAGCACTTCTTTAAAAGCCATGATCTCAGGTAGTGAAATACTTTTCAAAGAAAATAGAACATAATTTGCTTCCTCTATTTTCATAATATCAATTAGGTATTTCAAATTCCCTAATACTGCATATTTGCCTACATTTTTCCCCAAATACTCATGATCTGTATCTATAAATCCTGAGATGGTCATTCCTTCATGAGCTAATTCATTTTCTAAATTTGCAAAAGATTTAGATATGTCATCGATCCCAACTATTAAAGTTTTATTTAGGAAAAACTTCATTTTTCTTAAGAGAAATATTCTCCAAGCAAACATTAATGAGCCACTAAATAATAACATTAGAAATAATATAGCTCTTGAAAATGCTATATTTCTCATAAAGAAAGTTATACTAATAACAGTCAATGAAATAAAGAACATTGATTTTAGAAATTGCTTGTACGAGTGTTTCATATTGGTATATACGCTGTTTAGTAAAAATACTGATATGATGATAAATATATATATAACGGAAACACTCAAATACATCTCTAATTGTATCGATGAATAACCAATCTCTTTATTGACTCCAAGCATATTCATCAACGGTGTATATGCTGCAATAGCTAGTATCAGTCCTCCAAAATATGAAGCTATGTCTATAATTGGAAGCATAAATTTATTTAAGAAAATTTTGCCAACTGACATTAAATATGCAATAAATACTGCTAATTCTAGAATTATCTGAAAAAATAAAGAATATCTAGATGAATAATTTTTATTTACAAAAATTTTCATCGAAGTATAGAAATATTTCCTTAGTCTGATCTTATCTTTTTTTGAACTTTGACCTCTAAAATGCACGATCTCACCTATTGGAACATACTCTATTTTATAACCTTTTTTCTTTATCTGATAACAAAAATCAATATCTTCTCCATACATAAAATAGTCTTCAGGCATATATGTTCCAGCATCAAGAATTTCCCTTCTGAATAACATAAAAGAACCTGAAACGGCATCTACCTCGGATACAAGATCATCATCAATGTATAAAAGATTATATGCTGAAAATATTTTAGAATTGCTAAACATTTTAGAAAGTCCTGAGATATGGCAAAATGAATTCCAGGCAGTTGGAAAAGATCTATGAGAAGAATGATCAATACTTCCTTCAGGACCAATTATTTTACAGGTAACAAGACCCGTTTTCGGATTTGCTTTTAGATGATCTATCAATAATTTCATTGTTCTTTCTTGTACGATCGTATCAGGATTCAAGATAAGTATATAATCACCTTTTGCGATTTTTAAACCTTGATTATTTGCCTTTGCAAATCCAATATTGGCTTCATTGTAAATGTATGTTATATCACTAAAACGTGAAGTTATGTATTCCTTACTATTGTCTTTTGAAGCATTATCCACTACAATGATCTCATAAGAAAGATCAGATGCCGTTCTTTTTACAGAATGTATTGTATTTTCCAAAAAATACTTAACATTATAATTTACTATTACTACCGAAAGATCCATATTCTCTTGCTTTTATTTCTTTGATTTTCCGAATATCTTTGGAAATCTTAACTTCCAAACCATAAATATTGCTTCTTTAACAATATTCTTTCCCATTTTTGACACACCATCGATCCTATCTGTAAAAACAATAGGGATCTCTTTGATCTTAAATCCTTTTTTCCATGTACGATAATGCATCTCGATCTGAAATGAATAACCATTCGAGTGTATCTTATCCAATTCAATTGATTCTATCACTTTTCTCTTAAAACATTTAAACCCTGAAGTTGCATCTTTAACTGGTAAACCTGTAACGATCCTTGTATATAAGGATGCACCGATGCTTAATATCAACCTTCTTAAAGGCCAATTCACAACATTGACTCCTTGAATATATCGTGATCCTATTACAAGATCGTTTTCTTCCGCGGCTTCTAAAAGGCGAAGTATATCTTTTGGATTATGTGAAAAGTCACAGTCCATTTCAAGGATATATTGGTAATTGTTTTCTAATGCAAATTTAAATCCTTCAATATAAGCAGTTCCTAAACCTAATTTTCCTGCTCTTTCAATTAAATTCACTCTTTTTTCTTTTGAATATTCAGTTTTTACAAACTCACCTGTCTTATCCGGTGAATTATCATCAACGATCAAAATATCGATCTTGCCATCTAAGCCAAGAACAGTATTTATCATTTTTTCTACATTTTCTATCTCATTGTATGTAGGAATAATAACTAAAATCTCATTCTGCATATATAATTTACTTCCTATCTTCTTAAATCCTGTTAATTTTTAACTTATACTAAGACAATTCAAATATGTTTATGAAATAGAAAAATATAAAATAACTAAGAAATTTGCAATTGAATAACTTAAAATATTATTCTTGATTTATTGCTAAAGAAAGTATTAGTTTTATAACCTATAATGAAGGCTTATTGCTAAAACATTCAGGATTCCAAATGAAAGATATTAATTTGATCAAAGAACAAAATATTTTATATAAACAGCATTTTAGAGAAGAACCTTTCAGTAAACTTATGCAAAACAGGATACATGACATTCTTTTGATCTGCAGTAAATATGATAAATTTATGCTTGAAGAGGATGGAAGAATAGACGAGCAGATATTTCAGGAGTATGTATCAATTAATCTTAGATATCCTCCTATTTTTACTCAAGTCTCAAATCAGGAAGAAGCATTTGAACAACTTAAAGAAAAAGACTTTGACCTGATCATAACAATGGTAAATTTGGGAGACATATTACCATTTGAGCTTTCAAAGAAGATAAAAGATGCATATCCTGATATTCCAATTGTTGTCTTAACCCATTTCTCTCGGGAAGTTTCAAATTTCTTGATGAACAAAGATCTATCTCACATTAAATATGTATTCTCTTGGCTCGGTGATTCAAGTATTTTATTAGCTATTGTAAAATTGATCGAAGATTCTATGAATGTTGAGCATGACGTCCGTGATGTTGGAACCTATGCTATTATTTTAGTCGAAAATTCTATTAGATACTATTCAAGCTATTTGCCGAATATGTATAAAATCCTATTTAATCAAACTCATGCACTTATGAAAGAAGGTTTGAATGAACATCAAAAAACTATGAGAATGAGAGCAAGACCAAAAATATTACTTGCAAATAACTATGAACAAGCAATGGAAATGTACGAACAGTATAAAGAAAATATTTTGGGAGTAATATCTGATATTTCTTATTCGATAAATGGGATTAATGACAACGAAGCAGGATTGAAATTATGCCGGTTTATTAGAAATGAAAATCCGGATCTGCCTATTTTACTACAATCTTCCCAGTCGAAACACAGAGAAGAATCTGAGTCGATGAACGCAGCTTTTATTAATAAAAACTCCAAAAGTTTATTAAATGAGCTCAGAAAATATATAAGAACGAATTTCGGATTTGGAGATTTTATATTTATAGATCCAAATACTGGTGAAGAAATTGGACGTGCAGGAGATCTGAAAACTTTACAGCACAAACTTGAAGTTATTTCATTAAAATCATTTGAGTACCATGCATCTAATAATCATTTCTCGAAATGGTTTAAGGCTCGTGCCCTTTTTACACTTGCAAATCTGATTAAAAATAAAAAGAAAAATGATTTTAAGAATACTGAAGATATAAGGTATTTTATTATTAATATGATCAAAAGCTATCGAATAAATACAGGAAGAGGAACTATTGCAACATTCGAGAAAGATCATTTTGATAATTATACCGGATTTGCACGGATCGGTAAAGGTTCTTTGGGTGGTAAAGGTAGAGGATTAGCGTTTATTGATTCTTTTCTTAAGAGAAATAAAATGATCTTTAAGTATGACAATATCACAATAAGTGTGCCAAGAACTATAATTGTTTCTACAGAAGTATTTGAAGAATTCATGGAATTAAATGATCTTTATGGAGTTGCTTTATCTGATTCTTCTGATGAAAAGATACTAAAATACTTTCTATTGGGAGATATGCCACCTCACCTGAAAAGCACTCTTCACTGTATTTTATCTTATCTTAGAGAGCCTTTAGCTATTAGATCATCAAGTTTACTTGAAGATTCTTATTATCAACCTTTTGCAGGTGTATATTCGACATATATGATATCTAATAATAACGCAAACATCAATACTCGGGTAAAAGAGTTGTGTCAAGCTATTAAATCTGTATATGCTTCCACTTTTTTTAAATTCAGTAAAAATTATATGGCTGCAACAAGCAATATAGTTGATGAAGAAAAGATGTCAGTCATTATTCAAGAAATAAGTGGCAAAAAATATACTACTTCTGAAAATACTGATCGATTCTATCCATCTCTATCCGGTGTTGCACGATCTTTAAATTTTTATCCGGTTGGAAAAGAAAAATCCGATGAGGGAGTTATTAATATCGCACTGGGACTAGGTAAAACTATAGTTGACGGTAATACTTCTCTAAGATTTTCTCCAAAGTATCCAAAAAAAATACTTCAATTATCAAATGCCGAAATGGCATTGAGGAATACTCAGAAAAAATTCTATGCACTTGATATGGATAAAAAGTTTATTCCTTCTGTAAACGAAAGTGATAATCTTACAATTTTAGATATTGATGAAGCGCTAAAAGATGATTCTGCTAAAATGACAACTTCCACTTACGATGCTCAAAATGGTGTTCTCAGAGATGGAAATCAAGATATTGGAAAAAAAGTACTGACATTTGCTCCGATCCTTAAATTTGGCATGATACCACTTGCTGAAGTTCTAAAAGATATTCTAGAACTTGGGTCTAAAGAAATGAATACACCGGTTGAGATCGAATTTGCTTTACAAACAAGCTCTGATAAGAATATTCCTCATCAATTTCATTTCTTGCAGATCAGACCAATCGTTCAAGGTTTGGAATACAGTGATATTAAAATTTCTGCTGAGGAAATTGAAAATGCCGCAATAGTTTCTCATTCCACTTTGGGCAATGGTACTATGGATGATATTATAGATATCGTCTATATTAAACCCGATATTTTCAATCCGGCAAAAACAGAAGAGATCGCTAGAAAATTAGAAGAAATAAATGATAAATTCATAAAAGATGATAATCACTATGTTCTAATCGGCCCCGGAAGATGGGGCTCTGCAGATCCATGGTTAGGAATTCCTGTAAAATGGGCACAAATATCTCAAGCTAAAGTAATCGTTGAACATGGATTAAAAGGCTTTCATATAGATCCAAGTCAAGGTTCTCACTTCTTTCAAAATATAACTCTCTTGAAAGTTGTTTATATGACAATAAATCCTTATTTGAATGATGGTAAAATTGATATCGAGAAATTGGATAGAATTGAAAGTGTCTATGAAAATGAATTATTAAGACATGTTCAGTTGGATAAAAATTTATTCCTTAAAGCCAATGGGGCGACCGGTGAAGCGGTGATTATATTGTAATTTGTATATTAAAAAAGGCTCCGGATAGGAGCCTTTTTCTAGATATTTAGTTACTGCTAGTAACCTAGATCGATCATTGCATCTGCTACTTTTCTAAAACCTGCAATATTAGAACCTTTAACATAGTTAACAAATCCATCAGCTTGTTTACCATATTTAACACCTGCAGAATGAATTGAACTCATGATAACTTTCAATTTTTCATCAACCTCTTCTCTTGACCATGCAAGTTTCATTGAGTTTTGAGACATTTCTAATCCTGAAACAGCCACACCACCTGCATTAGCTGCTTTGCCGGGACCGAATGCAATCTTCTCAGCAACGAAAAGATTTACAGCATCTGCTGTACAACCCATATTTGAAGTTTCTATTACATACTGACATCCATTCTCGATCAATTTCTTTGCGTCATCTTCATTTAATTCATTTTGAATTGCACATGGATAAGCCATATCTACTTTAACACCCCAAGGTCTTTCACCAGGGAAGAATTTAGCATTTGGAAATTTTTCTGCGTAAGGAGCTACAATATCATTGTTTGAAGATCTTAATTCTAATAAGTAATTGAATTTTTCTTCTGTATTTACACCATCTTCATCAAGAACATATCCGTCAGGACCTGATATAGTAAGTACTTTTGCACCCAGTTCAGTTGCTTTCATAGCACATCCCCAAGTAACATTTCCGAAACCTGAAAGTGAAACTGTTTTACCTTCCATTGATTCGCCTTTATGCTTAAGCATTTCATCTGCATAATAAACTGCACCGAAACCTGTAGCTTCAGGTCTTATTAATGATCCACCCCAGTTCAATCCTTTGCCTGTAAGAACACCTGTATTCTCGCTGCGAAGTCTTTTGTACTGCCCGTACATGAATCCGATCTCTCTACCACCAACACCGATATCACCGGCAGGAATGTCTGTTTGTGGTCCGATATATTTTTGTAATTCTGTCATGAACGAACGACAAAATCTCATTATTTCATTGTCTGATTTTCCCTTAGGATTAAAATCAGAACCACCTTTTCCTCCACCCATTGGCAAAGTTGTAAGACTATTCTTGAAAGTTTGCTCAAAACCTAAGAATTTCAATCCACCTAAAGTTACACTTGGATGAAATCTTAATCCACCTTTGTAAGGTCCTAATGCATTGTTAAACTGAACTCGATAGGCTTTGTTTACCTGCACATCACCATTGTCATCTTCCCATTCTACTTTAAATAGAAATACTCTATCCGGTTCTGTTATTCTGTCAAGAATTTTAGCTTGAAGATAAGCCGGATTTTCGTTAACAGTGTCAATGACTGATTCGATCACTTCTTTTGCTGCTTGAATGAATTCAGGTTGAGCGGGATTTTTCCTCTCAAGCTCAGCCATAAACTTGTCGATGTTATACATTTTGCTGCCTCACAATTTAATTTTTTACATGTTGTAACACCTTTGTACAACACTATTGTAACACAACCGAAATTAGCTATCTATTCAATACTTGTCAAGAGATATTTTAATAATATTTTCAATATGAAAAATGTGAATTTCTGTACTAATTTTTACTGAAGATCTTCAGCAGTTTTCCAGAAGCTGCAATAGGAGAAATTTTCCCATTAATTACATCTTTTTTTATTCGATCAAATTCTTTTAAAACATTCTTATCATTATAAAAATTACTTTCCAGAGTTTGTGAAATTGAAGTTTTCAACCATTGGTTTATCTGTATCTTTCGTTTTGTGTTGAATTTTCCATTTTTTAACATAATATCGTTATGCTTTAAGATTATTTCCCAAATTTGATCAATGCCTTTGTTTTCCTGCGAAGAAATTGTTGTTACAGGTATGTTCCAATCAGGATCATAGTTTAATGAATAGTGTGTGGCATTCTCTAATTCTTGTTTACACAACTTGGATTTTAATACATTATCTCCATCAGACTTTGTTACTACTATTGCATCAGCCATTTCCATAATTCCCTTCTTGATCCCCTGCAATTCATCACCTGCACCTGCTATCTGAAGTAATAAGAAGAAATCCACCATTGAATGAACTAAAATCTCAGATTGCCCAACTCCTACAGTTTCAATTAAAATGATATCATATCCTGCTGCTTCACAAAGGATTATTGCTTCTCTTGTAGCACGATTTACACCACCCAAGAAACCTGAAGTTGCTGAAGGACGAATAAATACATCTGTTTGACTTGAAAGGCGATCCATCCTAGTCTTATCACCCATCAGGCTTCCGCCCGACAAGTTACTACTAGGGTCAACAGCCATTACAGCTATTTTCTTCTTTTTATCTAAAAGATATAAACCAAATGTTTCGATAAATGTACTTTTCCCAACTCCGGGAATACCTGTTATCCCTATCCTAATTGATTTCCCTGAATGAGGCAAGCATTTATCTACGATCTTATTTGAAAGCTCGTTGTCTTCCTTTATCTTACTTTCCATTAAAGTTAGAGCTCTGCCTAGAACTACCCTATCACCTGAAAGAATCCCGTCAAAGTACTCTTTCAGACTATATTTCTTTCTTTTCTTATTTATAAAATTATTTAATTTTTCACCTGAAATACCATCAGGTCTTTCTTTACCTGCATTGATATTTAAAGATGACGTCTCATCGTTTGCTAACTGATCTATCGATCTACCGATTTTATTATTCTTATTCATTATTATCTTCTAGAAGAGTCTCTTTAATGCTAACAGCAATATCCTCTATGGTATAAGGCTTCTTGACATATTTCTTAACTCCTAATTTAATCGCCTCTTTTACCCTCTCACTTTCTGAAAAACCACTTACGATTATTACTTTCTGCTTCGGTCTGGTTTTGATTATATCTTGATATATGTCAAGACCATCCTTATCCTTTCCTAATATCATATCAAGAAGAATTATATCAGGGTTAAAACTTTTCACAAGTGAATTGATCTTACTTACATCTTTGGTTGTTTTTACTTTATAATTTATCTCTGTTAAAAGCGACTCTGCAATATCTAATTGAATATCTTCATCATCTATTGCTAATATTCTTTCGCCATTCCCTTGATAAGATCTCCTGTCTAATTTAACTTCATCTATAGGTGAAGTTCCGGCTATTGCAGGGAAATACAGGTCGAATGTTGTCCCTGTCCCTACTTTACTTGTTAGTTCAATAAAGCCGTCGTGATCTTTCACTGCTCCCCAAACAACTGCCATTCCAAGCCCCGTACCACTTCTACCCATCGTTTTACTCGTGAAGAATGGTTCAAATATCCTTTTTTGATCCTCTTTAGAGATCCCAACTCCTTCATCGGTAACTGATAACACTGTGTAATCACCTTCCGGAATATTACTGAACCTTATAGTTCTATTCTTTGAACTTTCAAATTTGGTTGAAACAAATATTTCACCATTATTTCCCATTGATTCAGCAGCATTTGTAAGTAAATTAACAAGAACTTTAGAAATTTGAAATTCTGCTCCAGATATGCTAGGCGTTGTTTTATCTTCTGTAAATTTAAATCTGATATTTGAATGATAGATCTGAAGCTTTTCCATTTCTGGAGATTCCAAAACATCTTTTACTACTTTATTTACATTCACCGGAGAAAACTTATTTACACCACGTCTTGAAAGAGATAATAAGTCATCTACAATTGAGGCTGCCTTCTCACCACTTTTCTTTATTGCCATAACTTTTTTTCTAAGAGGATCATCATTATTCATTTTCAGCAAAAGTAAATCAGGATATGCTACAATACCTGTAAGTACATTATTAAGATCATGAGCAACACCACCTGCAAGTCTTCCCAGTGCCTCCATCTTCTCACCCTGAGATAATCTATCCTCTAGAGTCTTATTTCTTTCAGTTGTCAATATAAAACTGGTTATATCTCTCCAGACTCCTACGAATCCCACTACTTCACCATCATCCTCCAATAGAGGATTTATCTTTGCTTCTGCCCATTTTCGGGTATTATCTTTACAAATTAATTGAGCATTGAATATTATTGGGAAATTAACTGAGTTGAAATTATAATTTATTCTTCGTTTTAATTTACTTATTTTATCCATAGCATCAGGACTTAAATATTCATTTTGCTTCATCTTTAAGAATGTATCAGGATCATAACCTAAGAAATGTCCAATAGAACGAGTAACAAAACTAATGTTGAAATCTTTATCCGAAGTCCAGATGGCATCAGATACATTTGTGATCAGCAATCTATACTTCTTTTCACTTTCTTTAAGTTTTTCTTCCATCGACATTCTATCTGTTATATCTGTCGTAATTGCAACAATTGCAATAGGTCTTTTACGATCATCATATATTAATTTACACCTTGAAGAAGCAACCCTTTTTTTCCCGTTAGGAAGAATACTTTCCAGTATTCCATCCCACTTTCCTTTCTCATTCACCGCATCGATCAATTCTTTTTTGTTAAGACTTTTCTCTGATGCTTCTTTAACTGTCTCAGTCTTACCTATCAAATCTTTTCTTTGCAACCCGGTATGTAGTAATACCGCCTTATTAATATATAATATTTTCCCTTTCACATCCGTAATAACCACTTCATCAGAAATGTTATACATAACATCAGTCTGAAATTTCTGGTATTTTTCATTTTTTCTTCTTTTCGTTACATCTCTGAAAACTCCTAAAAATCCAACTTTTTTTTCACCTTCTGAAATACCAACTGTTTTCAATTCAACCCATATTCTACGCTTATCTTTTGCCTTAAGCTCCATCTCATAAGTTCTTACATCTTTAAATTTCTCGGGTTCTTGTTTTCTAAAGATAATATCTTTTGCAACTGCTCTCATTGATTTTCTTGAAAGAAATTTTTCTACACCGGCATCAATAAATTCTTTAGGTGTATATCCTAAATAATCTTCGATAGAGGGGGTTATATAAGTTATCTTACCATTCATATCCAAAGTTATGATCACATCACTCACATTATCAGTGATAAGTTGGTATTGCTTCTTCATACCATCACATTCTTTGGAAGATGTTTCTAATTCTTCATTAATATTTTTTATGGATTTTTGGTACTTTTTACTTTGTTTGAACATGTAAAATACTATTCCACCGACGGAAAGTACCAATAGGACAATTATATATATTTGAAGACCCACTTACTACCTCATCAATTCTTACTTTAGCTTACATTGGTTTCGGGGACGAAAAGAAATCGTCCCCTACATTCATCGTTGTTTTTACTTTTCTACAGTTTTTCTCTAGAACAATTTGTAATTCGTTCTTAAGAAAAAAGCCATATTTCTATTACCTTCATTCCAGCTATCATCTGGTAAGTCTGTAGAAAGTGGTATTTTTGCCCCAACTACAAATTCAAATAAACTAATTTGATATTTAACTACTGGTTTAATATCCATAAATACCATTTTGTCAATACCTTCAACACCATCAAGTGTTTGTGCTGAGTGTATGCCATAATTTGCATTTATACCAAAGACCAATCTATACTGCCATCTGTAATCAGCACCTGCAACAAAAAGAAAATTATCTCCACGATCAATTTCTATATCAGAAGTAGCATCTACATATTCACCATTCATTGTATAAACCAAATTTCCTTTAAATGTAAAATCATCCATAAAATAGTAAGCCGAAGCAGCGCCTGTAAAATCCCAAGTATCGGTACCAAGAGGTATAGTATATGTCGTTCCATCCACTTCAGTTTCAGCTTCAGGATCTCCTGTTGGCATTTTTGCAGTAAAGTTGAAATCTAGGTACATATTCTGCTTTTCAAGATATTTCCCGTATGAAAATCCAAGTGATATGTCACCAACACCACTTAAAGCTTCACCAGACATAGGTTCTTCTTTTGCTAAGTAAAATGGTATAGAAGCACTTACACCAAAATCTCTAAACCTATACCATAACGGAATCGTAATTTTTCTTGAAAATTCCGTGTAGTAGGTTTCTGCAGAAATAGTCATATCCATTTCAGGAGTATCATCAGGTGTAGATGTATCATTTGTTCCGGTAATTGTAGATATCGTTATTGGCTCGTTATTGATTATTTCATCAGCTGTAGTGTCAGTTGAGTGGTTATCATTGTATGCATCAGCCCAAGGTTCCTGCGCATACACAAATCCAATCGAGGCTAAAATTAACATTAGTACCAGTTTTTTCATTTTCCTTCCCCTCATTTATTTTTATCTTTATTTTATTCCCTTCCAGACGAACACATGGGTTTGTCCTTACGTGTATTTTGAGACGTGATAAATCATCGTCTCTACAGAAACCCTCTGTGTCCTCTGTGATCTCTGTGGTTTATATCCTTTAATGTAATCGCTTCCAAATCTCATCATTAACCTCAAATATCTGGTCAATAGATGGTTTATCTATCTTTTTATGTTTAGCTATTTCTTCTTCTACATTCTTCACAATATCAGTAAATTTAATCTTCCCTTTCAAGAACTTATAAACCATTATTTCATTGACAGTATTTAGAACAACAGGAACCGTTCCACCTTCGTTTATTGCTGCAATAGCAACATCAATAGCAGGGAATAATTTGCGATCAGGATCAGAGAAATTCATTGTACCTAATTTATGTAAGTTCAGTCTTGGTAAATTTAATTCTACTCTATTAGGATATGTTAACGAATACTGGATCGGAAGCATCATATCGGGTAACCCCAATTGAGCTATAACTGAACCATCGATGAACTCAACCATAGAATGAATTATTGACTCAGGATGTATTATGATCTCAATACGATCAGGCTTTAGATCAAATAAATGCACTGCCTCGATAAGCTCAAAACCTTTATTCATCATTGTCGCAGAATCAATACTTATTTTATTCCCCATTGACCAGTTAGGATGAGCAAGAGCATCTGTAATAGAAACATTTTCCAAACTATCTTTTCTATCTCTGAAAGGACCACCTGACGCAGTAAGGATTATTTTATTTATCGTAGAATAATCTTCCCCATTCAAAGACTGTAAAATCGCAGAATGTTCAGAGTCGATCGGGAGTATCTTTGCGCCGGTCTTCTTCATCAATGCATTTACATTTTCACCTGCCATTACCAGAGATTCTTTATTTGCTAAAGCTATTATCTTCCCATTCTCTGCAGCAGTAATAGTCGGTCTCAATCCAAAAGATCCTACTATTGCATTAACAACAACATGAACTCTTGAGTCAGATGTTGCCTGGATCAATCCATCTTCATTGGTTAATACTTTCACCTTTGTTGAGCTTAATAATTCTTTTAGATCGCTATAAAATTCTTTATCAATAATAACATATTCAGGGTTATATTTCTTAGCTAGATCAGCCAATTTTTTATAGTTATTATTTGCCGATAGATATAAAATATTAAAATGATCTTTCAGATTGTCAATTACCTTAAGCGTACTGTCACCAATAGAACCAGTTGCTCCTAAAATGGAAAGATTCTTCATCCAAACCTCATGGTTATTGTTACTTTACCTTTAAATGTCTATTTAATATAGCTAAACGTGATTAATAATACAACTATTAATTTATTAATATTAAGGTTAAGTAAATGTAAAGAGCTTCAAAAATAAAATGTGCGCAAATATAAAATTAGTGGTTCATTACTGTAATTTATCTAACTTTTCTTTGAGAATACTAACCTTAGAGATCATCTCATTATCTTTAAGTTCCTGAGATAGTAATTGAACTTCTTTGAGATCCTCTTTAGCTACTTGATACTCGTTTGATCTATATAATATTTCTAATTTATTGTATAAACAACCCATTAAATGAGGTTTTAAACCCAATTCACGATCAATTGTAATAGATTTGTTACAGTATTCTAATGCTTTCTCACTATCATTTGTTTCCTTATAAACATTTCCTAAATTATTAAATGCGTAAGAAGTACCTGTTTTATCTCCTATTTCTTGACATAGGTTTAGATCTTTCTCGAAATAATCCAATGCTTTTTCATAATCCCCTTGAGCCAAATAAATGAGACCTATATTCCCTGTTGCAACTGAAATACCTCGTTGATCATTTAATTCTTCACATTTTTTTAATTGTTCATTATAACATTCCATAGCTTTTTCGTAATTGCCTTGGATCTTATAAATAATTCCCATATTACCTATCGCAATGGAAACACCTCTTTTACTTCCTAATTCCTTTGCAATATTCAATTGTTCATTATAGCATTCCATTGCTCTTTCGTAGTTATTTAGATTTCTATATACTATACCCATATTTCCATTCACTATAGAAATTCCTTGTTTATCACCAAGTTCTTCGCTGATCTTTAAATCTCTCTCAAAATATTGCATAGCTTTTTTATAATTTCCTTGATCCATATAAATTATTCCAATATTACCAACTGCTTTTGAGATCCCTTGCTTATCACCAAGCTCCTCACTTATCCTTAAAATCTTTTCAAAATGTTCTTTTGCTTTTTCGTAATTACCTTGATTTCGATAAACGATACCCATGTTTCCTACAGCCTTAGTAATTCCCTGCTTATCTCCAAGTTCTTCAAAAATATTTAATTGCTTATAATAACAATCCATTGCTTTTTGATAATTTCCCTGAGCTCCATAAATGATACCTAAGTTACCAACTGCTTTTGAAATTTGATGTTTATCTCCAAGCTCTTCGCAAATTCCCACATCAAGTTCAAAACATTCTAACGCTACTTTATAATTACCCTGATTTCTATACGCAATTCCCATATCCCGCTTTACTAAAGAGATCCCTTTTTTATTTTTCATCTCTTTATTCAATTTTAAAGATATTTCGTAATATTGAATAGCTGTTTTAGAATCTCCCTTTTTCCACACTATAGTACCTAACAATTTGCTACATTTTGCAATATCTAACTTATCTCCTATTCTTTCAGCAATATCTAAACACTCTTTGTAGATTTTCTCTGCTTCATCCCATTCGCCTGTGAGCTCCAAAATTGAAGATAATTTTAAATTGATCCTAATATATGTCACATCTGACAACTGTGACATATTGATTAAATTATTATAGAATTTAATGGCATGATTATTTTCAAAATTATCTTTTGCATGATCCCCTGCTTTTTCTAAATATTCAAGCAACTTATTCATTTCTTTAGAACCAATTTCCGGATCAGATTTTTCATAATGACTAGCTATAAATGCAAAATGATCTTTATTATCTTTGAAAATTTCCTCAGTAGTTTCTGCGATGATCTTGTGAAGAATTCTTTTGTTATATCTTAAAATGGCATTATAGCATACATTCGTAGCAAGAATGTGTTTAAACAAATAATTATCTTCATCATTCTCGTTATAAAACCAATTATCATCTACTAATCTGCTAAAATCCTTATCAATATCAACATTATCTACCTTTCTAGAAACTTCTTTTAGTATAGCTCTTATAAAATGATGACCTATTACACTTGCTTTCTGTAAAATATTTTTCAGATCTTCCTTTAGATTATCTATCCTGCTTAAAATTATACTATTCAAAGAAAGAGGAATTTGTATATTTTCCACTTCACCAACAACATTCCATTTACTATCATTTATAACTATTTTCTCTTTTTCTATCAGATAACTTACCAGTTCCTCAATGTAAAAAGGATTACCTGAGCTGTCCGCCATTATCTTCTCAATTAAATGCTCCGGAATATTATTTTCTCCAAGCATTGAATCGATCAACTCTTTTGAGTTATCTATTGTCAAAGGATTTAATTTAAATTCCGTAAATCTACTATCAAAATTAAATTCTTTAAGAATTTCAAATTCCGGTCGATAGGTTAATAAAAATATTAAATTCTTATTTTCTCTTTTCTCTCTTTTCTCTTCTGCGTTTATTGAAGCTAAAAATGTTCTCAGTAGATGCTGAGATGCTTCATCTAACCACTGACAATCGTCAAAATAAATAACTAAAGGTACCTTATTCTCTCTATTTATTTTAAAAGATATTGATTCGATAGTATGTCTGATCGAAATATTTATTAATGCCTGAAGAGTATGAGGATCGATCTTTTCTAATCTAACATCTTCATACTTTACCCCAAACATATAACCTATTACATTTCTGGCTTCTAAGAGCTCTTGCCTTTCTTCAGCAATGCTGATTAAATTATCAAAAATATTATCCAATTTCTTTTTTATGGTCTCTTTCGAATCCTCATCGTCAATATTAAAATGATCCTTTAGCATCGTTGTCCAAATAAAATATGCAGGTTGGGCATAAGATTTTGTATAACCTGATAGGATTGTATTTTGGGAACTATTTACTTTATCTGTAAATTCTTTAACCAATCTTGATTTCCCTATGCCGGCAGGACCTCTTAAGCCAATTATTATAGGCTTATAATTATTATCGATTGAACCAATTTCTTTTTTGGAAATATTGAATAGATCACTAATACCATTTATTTCTTTGTCCCTTCCAACATAAGTTGATTTCTTAATGATACTTCTATTACGCTCCCACCTCTCTATTTTTTTTGGATTTTTTGATAATATTCTGAATACTGATATCGGTTTTTCTTTTCCTTTAACTTTGATTTCACCAAGATCTTCGAACAAGAAATAATCATGAACAATTTCCTTAGTTTCTTTTGGCAGCATGATCGTATTTACTTGTGCATTACTTTCCATCCTAGATGCAAGATTTACGGCATCTCCATAGACAGTAAAATCACCCTCCCGTTTCATTCCGACTTTTCCGGTAGTAACTTCACCTGTGTTGATCCCTATTCTAACACTTAGGTCTATATTAAGTATTTTATTAATATGCTTTAGGTCTGAGAGTATTTTCAATCCGGCATTTATAGCTCTTTCTGTATCTGTTTCTGAAGTGATCTTACTTCCAAAAAGTGCCATTATAAGATCACCTTCGTACTTATCTATATATCCACCATATTTGATAATAGAGTTTGAAAAAGCGGTAAGTATCTTATCCATTGTTCTCTTTACATTCTCAGAAGTCATCTTTTCACTCATTGCTGTGAAGCCCTTGATATCTAAGAATAATATAGAAACAACTCGATTTTCCCCTTCTTCGAGCTTTATAGTTTTATCTTCTACAGGATTTAATATTTCTGATAGCATATCCAAATCATCAGCTATAAAATCTTCGTTTATATCAAACATTGTTCCCCTACAATATTTAATGCTCCGATAGTTAAAATATAGTTATTATTACATCTAAAGGAAAGATAAATATTTTACGTTGAATTCTATCCTGTGAAACCTATCTGAATCTATCTCATCATAACCTGAGCTGATCGTTTCAGAGTCAGATTTGGAATCTTCTGAAATACCGAAAGTAAAAACAAGGTCTCTGTAGCTGTAAGAAATAAAACCATAAATACTTTTCCCAACTCCTGAATATGAGATCAACCCGGGATATAAGCCTATATCATAAAGTCCTGCATACATAATTGTAGATCCTTCAGTGAAATATAGGTCAGCCCCTAATCTTACTAAAAGGCCCTTTCTAAGATTCATAACAAATGATTGAGATAACAAATAACCATACCCATCATCATACCAGTCTGAATATTTCAAATAACTGGAAATTTTCCACTTATTGAGCTTAAACTGTAATTTTAATCTGGAATCGATCTTATCTTTTGTTGAATAAACGTTTTTATCATAAAATTCATAAGACTTATACTTAACTTGGCAATTGAACGAAATCTTTTTATTTCCTAAGTCCAATTCAGTCTTAACTTCGCCACCCGGTAAATATCCAATTTCATACTGCGAGTTGAAAAACTTGCTGCTCAGAATAAAATTTACTTTATCGTATAATTTACCTTTGACTTTGAATCCTATTAAATTTTCTTTATCTCCATCACCCAGTGTTACACTTTGAGAAGTTAGAGATAATTTCTCTTTTTCGATCCTGCTGAGATATAGATTCAACTTCATTTTTTTTGAAGTGAACAAAGAATTTATCACCAAATTATTGCTTTCAAAGTCAGTTGCATCATTTATTTCAACGAAAAAGTTATCTCCGAACTTTTTCTTCAGCTGCAATTCACCTAAGAGACCATTATGTAATTTTGACTCTAATGAAAGTTCTTTTGAATAACTCTCGTCCGTAATTGTAAAATAACTTGAAAGATCATCGTAAATAAATTGATATGAAATCCCTTTGAAATAATGCTTTTCGTTATGATATCTGCTAATCTCCGTTTCTGTCCTCGTATATGCGTTTAGATTAACAGTATTTATCATGTTATCAGAAAGAACTACAGAGATTGATTTTTCACCGTAAAAAAATGCTAAATTTGATGACATAAAAGAATGTGAAACATATATTCCGTTAA
>WTAK01000348.1 GCA_013139625.1 Candidatus Delongbacteria bacterium
TGTTGATAAATTATTTTACTATGTAATAGCATGTGATGGAGTAAAGGAAGAGATAATATTAAAAGATACTGATTTTCGGGTTAAATAGGCTTGATAAAGAAACAAAGCGTTTAAGTTGCAACAGGTCATAACATTGGCAAAACATCAATGGGTTACTTGTACATTTAACTCGATACGCCCCACTGCTTTTTGCCATATCCGTTATGGGGTAATTGCCGTTAATAGAAAGTAAAAACTAGGAGACAACATGTTTAATCAGTATGACAAAAAGTATGCAACCAAAAAATTCTATTGGGGTAAAGAACCTACTTCACTTTGCTATAAAACTTTAGAAATGTTTCCACCTGTAAAACCAATCAAATTACTTGATGTTGGATGTGGAGAAGGCAGAAATGCAGTTTTCTTTGCCCGTAATGGTTATGATGTCACAGCTTTTGATCTTGCAAGTGCAGGTGTTGAAAAAACAAAACAATTAGCTGAGGAAGCTGGAGTTTCTGTAAACGCATTTGTTGCAGATATGAATGAATATAGGTTAACAGAGAATTTCGACATCATCTTCTCAACTGGTACACTACATTACATTCCAGAAGAAATTAGAAAAGAGTTATTCCAGAATTATAAAGAACATACAAATGAAAATGGATTGCATGTATTCTCAGTTTTTGTGAAGAAACCATTTATTGAACCAGCACCTGACAGTGAATCAACTGCAAAAAAATGGATTTCTGGCGAGTTGATGAATTACTATCACGATTGGAAAATTGAACATTCTATTGAAGAAATATTTGATTGCATGTCAGGTGGCATTCCACACAAACATGTTTCAAACAGAATTATAGCAAGGAAGTTTAGTGGAGAATTATAGTAATCCAAGAAAGTTTGCTTTCAAAATTATCGAACTTCTCAAAACCACCGATATCAAACAAATAAAACTTGTAGGTAGCTTATCGGAGAATAATTTTGATGAATATTCAGATATTGATATCGAGTTAAATGACAATAAGCAAAGTCCTGTCGAAAATATAAATATTGCCTTAAACTCGATCAGTAAAAAATACGATATACTGTTTTCTGACTGGGCTAAAAGTTTATTGCCAGACAAATATGTTCTATCTGTATTTTTAAAACAAAAAAATATTTTTAGATTCATTGACTTAACTTGCTTTAAAGATGCTAACTTCTCAGATACTACAAGAGATCAGCTTCCTCAGGATAAGATATACCATATTTTCAAACTTTGGATTTGTAATGCAAAACAGGAAATCAGAAATAGACATGATAGAAATTTTATCGATTTGCTATTCGTCAAATTATTCATTAATAATGATTCTATTTCGAATAAGACTAAGTTTGAAAAAGTACTTGATTGGTTGCATACTAATTCAGATAATAATTATCTCCTCAAAGAGTGCGATAGAATCATGGATAAGATTAACGACAACATACCCATAACATTAGCAAAATGACTAGAATCCCCTACTTGACTATACGTTATCGCTTTTTGCTATGACCGTTAGCCCTAATTAATTTTTCTTTATAAAACAATCCCTATGTGTCAATTTAAAAGATATAAAAAAAGAGGTGGTTTTGAAGCCACCTCTAATGTAATGTGTTCAGTTACACTGAGTTTATTTCGTAAGTATCATTTTTTTTGTAATACTCATTCCATTTGCTTCAAGAGTATAGAAATACATACCTGAGTTAAAATTACTTGCATCAAAATTAACAGTATGTATTCCAGCTTCTTTGCTACTATTTACAAGCTCAGAAATTAACTGTCCGTTTATGTTATAGACATTCAGCTTTACTTCACTTGCTGTTGGTATAGCAAATTTTATCTCAGTTACAGGATTGAATGGATTTGGGTAGTTTTGGTAGAGTTCATTTGTCATTGGGTAGTTAACATCGTTTTGGATATTTACTCCATCATGCCATATATCAACTTTTACTGGTTCACCTCCTCCTCCTCCAAAAGGAGAATCTAAACTATCCAATCCAAATGATAAAAAAGATGGTCCATAATGTGAAAAAGAGTGTGTACGGTAGAATACAAACTTCTTTTCTCCTGAATAATATCCATTACCATTTACATCATGTATGATTTTCACATTAAGAGTATCCCCAAGTACCCAAGTAGATTCAAAAGCATGTCGATTTATTTTTAAAGCAGATACATCAGGTGCGTAATCGATATAACCTGAACCTGAAGAATTCGGATATATTACATCCTCTTCACGTCCTGATATCCAGCACTGGAAAGTAACATTGTCATAAGGCACTGTACTAAAATCAAATATTTCACTATTATAATCTTCAACACCTATTTGTGCTTCGTCGATTGGTGAATGTATTGTCCAATAGTTAATTGGAGTTCCTGTTTCAGGCATATAAGGATCAAATCCTCGGTAGTTTATTCCAATTATGTTTTCAGGGATTTCCCAAGTACCATCTGCAGTTAAATAAGACTCTCCAATATTTTCCCTGACATACAACCTAAGCTCATCATCCTCACTCCAAGTCCAATCTTCAAAGTTTGTAAAATCAATAATACATACACCACGAATATTATAATAATTTTCTACTACATTGCCTGAATCTAAATTAGTAGTTACTTCGGAATCATATCCTGTTCTGTAGTTGTGTATATATGCACTAAAAGTAATATTTTCAAGTATTTCATCTGTAAATTCATATCCATCGTAATCTATCATACCCCATATTACTTTTAAACTATCCTGAGAGAATAAATATCCAGGCAAAATAATACATATCATCAAAATAAATTTTTGCATTACTTCTCTCCTATTTATACATAATTGAATTCTTTGGTTTCTCACTAATAAAATGCTAAAATATTTAATAAGAGTCAAGTTTTAAATTATTATTTTTCTACTTATACTAATTCTCATAATTCCCAATATTCACATTTTTCTTTTAAATAGTTATTTAAAGAATTATACTCTTTACTTTAATCAGAAGAGTTAATAAATTGACACATAGGGATTGTAGTTCTTGTCTTGAAGAAAAGAAAAATAAACAAGGGCTAACATTGGCAAAACATCAATGGTTACTTGAACATTTAACTCGTTATGACACCACTGCTTTTTGCCATAACCGTTGTCTGCAATAGTGATTATTGACTAAGATGGGAATTGAGTTTAAATTATTAGATATTTTAAATAGCCATAACAAAGGTGGTAATAATGAAAAATATACTGTTGAGTCTAGTAAAATTATTGGTAATATTCTTGATTTTTTGTTCGTTTGTAAACTGTACAGATAAATCAACTTCACCTGATGATGATCCAAATTATTTCCCGTTAGGTAATAATCTCACATGGACTTATCAAAAGGTTTCAAATACAAATATTAATTTTGATTCTCTATATTTCGGTGCAGTGATTGATACCGTTAAATTCACTTTAACGATTAGTGACACTTTAAACAACACAATAAGATATCTTTTCAGTAGAGAAACAGATTATGACAATACTCTTTTCTTGTTTAATGGCTCCGTTTACTCTGCAGAATTTGATTATTCCGATCCATTTGGTATGGCATGTTTATTTTGGAAAAACAATTTTGAAATAAACGAAAAATGGGATAGTTGGTTCTACTCAAACACCCTAGATAATAAACCAACACTTGACATTCAAGTTAATAATGAAATCGTAAATTTAGACACAACAATTTCCCTAAACAATTTCTCAAACAAGGTTTGTGATGTGATTGAAAAGTATTATTTATTTCTCATGTCTTCTGCTACTGAACAATGGTATTTTTCAGATGGTATTGGCATTCTTCGTATTGATGGTACACAAAATTCAGGTGATGATAAAACAATATACAGATATGATCTCATAGACTACAACTTCAAATAGACATATTGCCAAATTCTCTTGGAGATAAATGCTGAGGAACAACTCAATTCCACTACTTGAAGATTATCACTACAGACAGACAACATTGGCAAAATATCAATTGTTACTTAGAGTGTCGACTTAGCTTATCACAACTGGTTTTTGCCATAACCGTTGTAAACTTTTACAACTATGGCAAAATAGCACTAACGTAATCATCTATGAGTCCGAATGCTTTAGCATTTTCATAAATTTGTACATTCGTAATTTTGATATAAGCTAACAATTCTTTATCCTGCCACTTCTCTGACATCCTCTTCCCTCTTTTGACATATTATCTTAATTTATATGCCTAATAATTTATGGCATTGTTTTTGCATAAGTAACACGGTATGAAAATAATAAAATAATATAAAGGAGCAACAATGACTAAAAGTACAATGAAATTTAAAACTGAAGTAAGCCAGCTTTTGGAACTTGTAACACATTCTCTTTACTCTAATAAAGAGATATTTATCAGAGAACTTGTCTCAAACGCATCAGATGCACTTGATAAGATCAGACTTGAAGGTTTGATGGATAAAAAATTGCTGGAAAAGAACGATGATTTCAAGATCAAGATTGATTTCAACAAAGATGCCGGAACTATTACAATTACCGATACCGGTATTGGTATGACAAAAGATGAAGTAATATCACATATTGGCACGATCGCTAAGTCAGGTACAAAAGAATTCTTTGCTAAGCTTAAAGAAATGAAAGAAAGTGAGCAAGAGCAAGCTGATCTTATCGGTCAATTCGGTGTTGGCTTTTACTCAGCTTTCATAGTCTCTGATAAAATTGTGATTAATACTAAGAAAGCCGGTAAAGATAATCTTGCAGTAAGATGGGAATCTGACGGTAAAGAAAAATTCTCTGTAGATGATTCTGACAAAACGGACAGAGGAACTGAGGTTACTTTATACTTAAATAAAGAAGAAATCGATTTTGCTTCTGAATGGAAAATTAAAGAGATCGTAAAAAAATACTCTGATTATATCAGCTATCCTATCATGATGACTATCGAAAGAGAAGAAAAACCTAAGGATAAAGATGGTAAAGAGATAGAAGGTGCTGAAGCACTTACAACTTATACTGATGAGACTATAAATTCTCAGAAAGCAATCTGGCAGAGATCTAAGAAAGATGTTAAGAAAGAAGAATACAATGAATTTTACAAGCATATATCTCACGATTATGAAGAACCCATGGAAAAGATCCACATAAATGTTGAAGGTATGTTGTCATATAAAGCACTACTTTACTTCCCTACAAAAGCTCCTTATGATCTTTTCATGAGAGAAGCTAAAACAGGTGTAAGCTTGTATGTAAAGAATGTATTCATCATGGAAGATAATAAACACCTTTTACCTGAATATTTAAGATTTATGAAAGGTGTTGTTGATTCAGCAGACCTTCCATTAAATGTTTCAAGAGAGAGATTACAGGAAGATAAGACTTTAGAGAAAATCCAGAAGAACCTTGTTAAGAAGATAATTGAAACACTTAAGAAATTAAAAGAAAAGCAAAACGAAAAATACCTTGAGTTCTATGCTGAATTTGGCAAAGTCTTGAAAGAAGGTGTTTACTCTGATCATGCGAATCAAGAGAAATTATCTGATTTGATTCTTTTTGAATCTTCAAAAACTGAAGCTGGGAAATTAACTTCTTTTGCTGAGTATATTGAAAAAATGCCTGAAGGTCAAACAGAGATATATTATATCACAGGTGAAAGTAGAAAAACTGTAGAAAATTCTCCTCACTTGGAAAAATTCAAGCAGAAAGATTATGAAGTACTATTCTTCACTGACCCGATTGATGAATTTATTACTACCGGTCTTACAGAGTATAAGGAAAAGAAATTAAAATCTGTTGGAAAGGGCGAGATAGATCTTGCAGATGAGAAAGAAAAAGAAGAAGAGAAGAAACAAAAAGCCAGTGACAAGAAAAAATATGGATCTGTACTTGATAATATTAAAGAAGCATTAAAAGATGATATAAAGGATGTTAAGATATCTAATAGATTAACTTCTAGTGCCGTATGTCTGGTATCTGATGAAAATGATATTTCTCCTCACATGGAAAAAATATTTAAATCTATGAATCAGGAAGTTCCTGTATCTAAGAGAATACTTGAATTGAATCCTGATCACCCAATTCTTGATGTTATGAAGTCTATCTATGAGAATGATAAGAAGGATGCTAAACTTGGAGAATATGCAGAATTGCTTTACGATCAAGCAGTTCTAGCCGAAGGAACTCCTTTGAAAGATCCTGTAAAGTTCGCTCAGAGAATGGCTGACTTGATGGTATTTGAAGGACAGGCAAAAGTAGCTAAGAAATAAATATCCTCGTAATTACCATTAATTATTGTTATATTTTACGAATACACTATTGTAGAATAAATATAACAAAGGAGAAAGAGATGAAAATCTATATTGGCAATTTAACATACGACACAACTGAAGAAGACTTGAATCAAGTATTCGAGTCTTACGGAAAGCTTGAATCCTGTACCCTAGTTAAAGATAACTTTAGTGGAAGATCTAAAGGGTTTGGATTCGTTGAGATAGCTTCTGATGAAGAAGCTAAAGCTGCGATTGAAGGATTACAAGGTACCGAACTTAACGGTAGAACTGTAACAGTAAATGAGGCCAAACCAAAAAATGAAAAAGGATTCCATGGTAACCGAGGAGGTAGAGGTGGTTTTGGTGGAAGTCAGGACGGACATGGTGGCAATACTCAAAGCAGTAATAGAAGAACCGGTGGTGCTCGAAACTCATAGCCGATCTAATAATTAAAATTTGTGTTGCTTTTTTGTCATTTAATTAGTATATTCGTTGCGTAAATGACTGTACACTGTTTTCTCGCTGTTGTTGTTTAGGCTGTAAAAAGCTTCGATAACAATGATAAGATCAAAAATAATCGTTATGATCTTTTTGAAGTAGGCTGAAAAAAAAGAGGTACATAACTGGTAAAAATAGAAGAGGATTGTTTCCATGGAACAAGGAACAGTTAAATGGTTCAACAGCGCTAAAGGATTTGGCTTCATCGAAAGAGAAGAAGGCGAAGACGTATTTGTACACCACAATGGTATCGAAGGTACTGGTTACAAATCATTGGACGAAGGCGACAAAGTTCAATTTGAAGTTGAAGAAGGACCTAAAGGATTACAGGCAACTAGCGTTACTAAAATATAATTTTAGACTTGCCTTGATTAAAAAAAACCGACTTTTAAGTCGGTTTTTTTATTTTGTGAATATATTTATTGTCAACTATCTCTTTATCCCTTCAAGTTTCAGAAGAAATGGCAACTCCTGATTTTCAGGGTTAGCTCTGTAAGCTTCTTGAATTTTCCTGATATATCCCTTTGAATCTCCGCTCATAGAAGCCATAAGACCTTCTAATACCAGCTTTGTTGAAGCTCGAAATTTATTCAATAAAAATTCATTATCAACATTATAAAACACATCTAAAATTTTAATACCTTTTAAAACATTCTCAGCATTATAAGTCCAGTTCATAGGTAAGAAACTATTCATCTCAAAGAAATCAAGATATGAGTTATCATCATAGCAAATATCTGAGTTCTTTGTAAGTTCTTTCACCGAATTACTATCATAAATAAGGAAAGAAGCTAAACTATATGGATTAGAGTAAAGATACTCATCTTTGATCTTAGAAGCATTCGTTTTAAATTTTGCGAAATCTATCTTCATTGGTTCTTTTGTTCCAACCAACAGTGTATGAGTATGCCCTAACCAAATAGTCATATTTGGAAAAACAGAGTTGAAAGTTTTAATTATACCTGCATAATCCTTTGTAAGTAACTTATGCATTGGTAGATATTGAGTTACCATACCATTATCAGAGAGATGATCGAAACATAACTGGAAATATTCCTGGCTGTATAAACTTCCTGAACCCAGTACAGGATGAGTTGGATCACTCGATATAAGATCAAATTTATCTGTTGTGGATTGAAGATAATGCCTTCCATCGTTCCCTATTATTTCTAACCTTGGATCTTCAACAACATTATTATTTAATTTTTTGTAATACTTTGCTGCATATTTTAATTCTTCTGCTAACTCAACACATAATACAGATTCAACTTCCTTGTGCGAAAGAATTGTTGATGTAGTAACTCCTATACCAAAACCGACTATCAATACTTTTTTTGGATCATGATCGGTTAAAAAAGGTATATGTCCGAGAAGTTTTACAGCTTTAATAGCATCGTAAGAACTTCCTATCACAGAGTTATTATTGAAATAAGTATAATTCACACCTGATTTTTTATCTTTGCCGACAACTAAAGTCGCTTCCACTGCTTCCTCATAGAATAAGATCTCCCTTTCATTCATTGAAAATGATGGCGGCATTACTTTTATCGTAGGAATGAATATCACTCCTGCCACCACTAACATCAGAATAAATTGAATTGAAAAAATGTAACTTGGGATATTTACCTTATTTTTAAATGTCAGAAAAATACTTACGGCTATATTTACGAAAGCTATTATCAGTAATGATCTTACAACTCCAGCAAAAGGAATTATGAAAAAAGCTGCAACGAAAGGA
>WTAK01000191.1 GCA_013139625.1 Candidatus Delongbacteria bacterium
CACTGAGTTTATCAGGTAAAAAAATAAATAATCCGCCATCTCCTGGTTTTGACATCTTATTCCTTATAATTCTTCTTCGATTTCTAAATGTTCGATAGTTTCAGGTTCTTCAAGCAATGAATCTGTCTTTTCCTGAGAAAGCTCCTGTACGCTTTTAAGCTTTCTTTCCATTGCTCTTGTTCTGACATCTGCGGTATCAATAACGTTACTGGCTTCTTGAAGTTTCTTTTTCGTTTTTGCAAGAATATCACCGAACTTTCTAAATTCAGTTTTCACAGCACCAAGCACTTCCCAAACTTCACTTGATCTTTTTTCTATAGCCAAAGTTCTGAATCCCATCTGTAAACTATTCAGCAAAGCAGATAAGGTGGTAGGACCGGTCATAATAACTTTATATTTATTCTTTATCTCTTCAAACAGTCCCGGTATTCTCATAACTTCAGCGAATAGTCCTTCTATCGGTAAGAACATTAAGGCAAAGTCAGTAGAATTTGGAGGGTCAATATATTTTTCATAAATATCTTTTGCACTTTTCTTTACAGCATCCTGGAATTTCTTTCTTTCTGTAGCTATCTCAGCTAAATTATTATCATCAATAGCTTGATTTAGCAACATATAACTTTCGATAGGGAACTTTGCATCTATAGGTAGGAAAACAGTCTTATTATCTTTCTGTCCCGGCATTTTTATAGCAAATTCAACTCTTTGTGTTGATCCTGATTTTGTGACAGCATTTTTCTCATACTGCTCAATAGTTAAAATTTGTTCAAGTATATTTTCCAGCTGATATTCACCCATCATTCCACGAGTTTTTACATTAGTAAGAACTTTCTGCAGGTCTCCAACATTATTTGCAAGTGACTGCATTTCTCCAAGTCCTTTCTGAACTTTTTCTAACCTATCACTGACAAGTTTGAATGATTCACCCAGTCTTGTTTCTAGTGTTTTATGAAGTTTTTCATCGACAGTAATTCTTATCTCTTCGAGCTTTTTTGTATTATTTTCCTGAAGGTCCTTAAGCTTATTTTCAACAGATTCTCTGATTTTCTCAGTCTTTTCCTCAACAGTTTTATTCAATTCTTTCTGAATATTGACTAGATCGTCGAACTTTACTTTCAAGTGATCATTTTGGTCTTTTATATCCTTATCAAGTTTTTCTTCAAATGATTTGAATGAATTATTCTGCTCTTCTCTGTTTTGTTTGAAAATAGTTGCATTCTCAGTTCTATTCCTAGAAAATTCATCCTTGATCAAAGTGTCGTTCTTTACGATCAATTTCTCAATATCGTTGCCTTGAGATGAGTTTGAATTTTTCAAAAGTACAATTATTGCTACGATAAGCGTAAGCGTGCTTGTAATTAAAATATAGATTTCCATTGTGATCCTTGTATCATTGTCTAATCAATTTAAGTTCTTGTTAATTTAAAAAATAAACAGACGAATATCTATAATTATTTTTCTCGAAAATTTAATAATTATCCTTGAAACATCATTCAAATATATGTATTATTGTATCTTAGAATAAATAAACCGATACAAATCTATGAAAAAGATATTCAAATTTGAGATAAAGCAACTTTTAAGAGATAAGAAAACAATATTCTTTGTTTTTATCTTACCATTGATCGCATTTCCTCTGTTAAACGGAGTTCTTACAAAAGTCGTTAGTTCGAGGATGGAAAGTATTTATGAGCAAAAAGCGACTGTGATAGTTGAAAGGGATTCTTTGGCAGTTGAAGTACTATCAAAGTTCAATGCAGAACAAGACACAACTTTTCTTATCGAATATGTTGATAAATTGGGTGATCTGGATTCTCTGTTGAAGGAATATCCTGCAGCTATCAACGTAGTAAGGGATGATTCTACAGGGTTTGCCACTTTTAAAGTCCATTACTCAGCAAAAAATGATAAAAAAAGTATAAAAGCGAAGCAGATATCCAGGAAGTTATATGCTCTCAGAGATAGTATCCGCTCCGAACGATATAAAGGTATAGGTATTAGCGAATACAGAGTGAACAAAAAGATAGATTCGTTCAATACTTCTTCAAAAGAAGAGATGCAAAACTCACAACATTCTGTGATGCTGCCTGTATCATTGATATTGATACTGATGGTTGGAACTTTCATGATATCTAACTATGTTATTCTCGGAGAAAAGGACAACAATACTCTTGAATCATTGCTGGCAAGTGGTGTTTCCAGAAGAGATATAATCTTCGGAAAACTGGGTGTAATATTCTTAGCCGGAATATTAATGTCGTTTTTAGAGATGATCTCTTTTGCAGTCTATGGTCATTTTACAGGAATATTAAACATTGGTATTTCATTCAATACAAGTAATATTTTCATACTTATTCTATTGATAATATCAGTCACAACACTAATCGCTTCAATATCAACTTATATTTCCTGTAAAATAAAGTCTTCCACAGCAGGACAGCTTCTATTCATGCCTATAATGATCGTTTATTTGCTTTTAACATTATTAGGTACTTTCGAAGGAGTGGAAATTAAAAGAGGATTATTATTTATTCCTATAATAAATTCTGCAGGAATCATTAAATCTGTATTGGTAGATAAATTTGAAATATTAGACAGCTTGATAGTGATAGCAGTAAATTTTGCTTACTCAGTATTTATAATAAATTTAAGTTCGGCTTATCTTAATAGTGAAGCTATTTTAAAAACTGATTCAGACTTGAAAGATTCTGAAAATACTTATTCTCCGGGGATGATATTTGTTCTATTCTCTCTCCTAGTTGTAGCATACATGCTACTGGGTGGATATCTACAGGGAAGAAATATTGTTTCAGGGTTGATCTATTCTCAAGTTGGGATATTGGGGCTATTTGTAGTTTTTATGGTAAAAAAGAATGGCGTGAACTTTACAGAAGTTCTAAAGCTAAAGAAATTCAATCCAATTTATTTACTTATAGCATTATTTTTTGGGATCTTTGCCAGATATCCGATATCTATAATAAAAGAAGGTTTTTTCTACTTTTTCCCAATACCAAGGCTTATTGAAAATGCAAATATTCTTCAAACCGGATTGGGAGATCTAAGTCAGTGGCAGTTGATCGCAGTAATTGCTATTTTGCCTGCTATTTTTGAAGAATTTACTTTCCGTGGAATTTTTCTTTATATGTTAGAAAGGAAATATTCATTCATTAAAGTTTCTGTTGTGATAGGCTTAATGTTTGGTATGATGCACCTTAATGTATTTACTTTGCTTGAGACAGGGTTGCTTGGAATAATACTAACGATGATCACTTTGAGATCAGGGTCAATAATTCCTGCGATCATATTCCATTTTGTGAATAATGCTTATTCAATAATTCTTATGAAAATGAT
>WTAK01000242.1 GCA_013139625.1 Candidatus Delongbacteria bacterium
GACACCTACAAAGTTGTGAAAAATACGATTAAAGATATGAACCTAGATGCAACGAGTTTTCCATACAAGAAAATTGCTCACATGATCTCAAAACTAAAGAATAAACTGGTCTATCCTGAGAATTATAATCCGGATAGTGATTCTATGTTCCACTCTAAGATAAAAGACATTTACAAAGGCTATCAGGATGAACTGATAAAGTGCAATGCTTTTGATTTCGATGATCTGATATGTATGACGATCAAATTATTCAAAGCAAACGAGGATCTGCTATTCGAATATCAGAATAAGATTAAGTATATCTGCGTAGATGAATATCAGGATACTAATTTCGTGCAGGATCTGTTAATCAATATGCTTAGTGAACTCTATGGTAATCTTTGTGTTGTAGGTGATGAAGATCAGTCAATATATGGCTGGAGAGGAGCAGATATAAATAATATTCTGGACTTTAGAAAGAAATTTAAGAAATGCAAAGTTGTTCAGCTTGAGGAAAATTACCGTAGCACAACAAATATTCTCAATATTGCAAATGCAGTTATCTCAGAGAATACTCAAAGACTAGGCAAGAAGTTATTCACAAATGCTGATACAGGTGATAAAGCTGTTATGATTTCATCTGATTCGGATATAGAAGAAAGTACAAAGATTATTGATATAATCACAGGTTTGATAGGTAATGGCTCTAAATTGGAAGATATTTGTATACTTTACAGAACGAACTCCCAAAGTAGATTGCCTGAGGAAAATCTTAGGAAGAAAGGTCTTCCCTATGTTATCGTTGGTGGAGTAAAGTTTTACGATAGGAAAGAAATTAAAGATGTTACAGCATATTTGAAATTGCTACTGAATCCTAGAGATAATGTTGCATATGAACGAATTGTGAATTTTCCACCAAGAGGAATCGGAAAAACAACTCTGGAAAAAGTAAAACATCATGCATTTTTAAATGATATTACCAATTTTGAAGCTTTGAGAGAAAATGAAAATATATCCACACTGACCAATTCTGCCAGGAAAAAGATCAATAGGTTTATAGAATTCTATGAAAAGAGCATAAGTAATCTATCAGAAATGGATGCAGAAGAGCTCTGTGATTTTGTACTTGAAGAATCAGGATTGAAAAAATATTACACTTTGGAAGCTGAGAAGAATGACTCAGATAAGAAGATCGATAACCTTGACGAATTCTTGGCAAGTATGTCTGAATTTGTGGCTAATGAAGAAAATAATTCTCTCAGAGATTTCCTTGAATCAGTGTCATTACTAGCAGATATTGACTCATACAACAATAGTGAAAGTAATATAACCTTAATGACAGTTCACTCAGCGAAAGGATTAGAGTTTGAGAATGTGATCATCGTTGGGATGAATGATGGACTCTTCCCTATCCTCAGAGATGATACAGCTGATAAACTAGAAGAGGAACGAAGACTATTCTATGTTGCAGTTACTAGAGCAAAGAAAAAACTGTATCTATCTACTTACAAGTATAGGAAAAGACATTACGGAGATTTCAATGGATACATTCCATCAAGATTTCTAAAAAAGTTACCTGAAGAGTCTGTGGATATGAAAGACTATGACTATATTGACAGGTCTAATTTGGATTATGAAAGAAAAAGTAAATACGAAAATAGATATAAAACGCAGCAGATAGATCAATTCAGTGAAAGAGACCTTGTTGTTTCTAATCAATTCGGAGAAGGTATCATTCTGCTGATCGAAGGAGAAGGAAGGAAGCAAGTATTGACGGTTGATTTTGATGAATACGGGATCAAGAAGCTGCTGACGAAATACGCAGGACTTAAATTAATGGAGAATTAATAATGTTTTTTGGAAAGAAGTTGACGGAATTCGACATATACAAGAAGGTATTGCAGTATGCGATTCTTAATAATGGAGTTATATCCAGCAAGAAATTAGGAAAGATATACAAAGATACAAAACTCGTAAAAAGCATATTAAACGAATTATACAGAGAAAATGCAATCTCGATAGATGTTGTTGCAGGTGGGTCAAATTATACTTTTCATTCATTCCCTCAGAGCTACAGACCGGTAAATGTATCAACTACCGATGAATTGCAAAAAATCGTAATTGAACTATCAAACGATGATGAAGACGGGCAGGTATTTCTCTCAGATATTCTTTTCGAAGTAGAACTGGATGTAAATGATATACTTGAGCTGATGATAGCTATATGTGATAATGACAAATGCACAATGTTCATATCACCTGGGAATATAAAATATTATATGGTTAAATAATTTGAAATTATTGGTTTTAGGCAGTAGCGGCGGAGCACCCACAAAGAAACGAAATTGTACTTCTTTCGTTCTTAAGTTGGAAAGCTACGGTATTATGCTTGATTGCTCAGAAGGTACGCAAAGACAATTGCTACTAGCCGGATACAAAGTAAGTAAGATTAGATATATATTCATATCTCACCTGCACTTTGATCATGTTGCAGGGTTAATTCCTATGCTATCAACGAAAAGCATGTTCGGAATTGAAGGTAAAGTAACAATAGTTGGCCCAAAAGGAATAAAAAAGTTCATTGAGATAAAT
>WTAK01000220.1 GCA_013139625.1 Candidatus Delongbacteria bacterium
GTATAAACAAAACACGTAATGGAAATTATCAATTTTCTTCGGATAAATTTGGTCCAGCGATATACTCAAGTCTATCACCTTATAAAGTTCAGGAGTTTAATATAGAGTTGCCAGATCTTCCAATGGGTTATGAGGTGAACTCTGATGGGCATATACTATTACCGACGTATAAAAGTGGATTCCTTATTGACCTCGAAGGGAAGGCATATATTTTTGCCAGAGGTCGATTGGTAGATGAAGATGGTAAACCACTTACAAATGTATCTGCTGAGTTAGTTCCTTTTGGAAAGTATGATGATGATTATACAACAATATTTACCAACAAAGGTGGATATTTTTATGCTTATGGTCTTAAGCCTGGAAGTTATAAACTTTTCTTAGATTCTGATAAATACGAACCTATTATTGTAAGAATTGCGAGGAATACCAAGGAAGGGTATTGCAAATTAGGTACTTTGAAAGCTAAGTAGATTTAGCATTTTGTCCTCGTTTTTTTAATCGAAGTGTCATTTCATTAAACAAATATTCCATATATTCATTGGCAGAATTGTCACCTATGATCTCAAGAGCATTTAGAATTGCCTCTATTGTAGATATTTGTTCTGGGTATAGAGGTGATCGTAGCTTACATTTTCTTATTTGACCAAGTGGTAAACGTATCGTTTTTGCTTTCCTCAGAATTTTTTCTGAACGGAACATTTTACCTGCTTGATTGTAATTTCCATCAAGGAGGATCAAGTTTATTGGTTTATCACATTTTGCGATAAATTCTTTATTTAACTCTGAAGTTGCATCCGGATACAGTATTAAATTTATATGATCTTCTGAAATAAGGTTATTAATATCAGTGGTAGGATATTTTTCACCTTTATAAATTACTTGGCTATTATTCAGGCATAGATCTGCTATTTTGCCAGTGTTTGAAACCTTTCTCTTTTCCTTGATATGCATCAAGATGGAAATCCTTGTATCAAGAGTGAATTCCTTAATTTCGGAACAGATACAAATATCATTGTATAGTTTGCATACAGGACAATAATCTAAAATATTTTGAGTGTATTTTCTCATGCGAAAAAAAAGCCGGATAATCCGGCTTTTAGAATTTTATTCTGGTTTCTGATAATGTGTAGCATTTTTAGATAACTTACCTTTTAAAGTTTTAAAGTAATAATCGTAAGTCATAGGTTCTAACTCAGGGTTAAGTATTTCAGTATCTGTAACTTTACCGATAAAAACAGTGTGACTTTCACAGTCCATTGTATTGACCACTTCACATTCAACATAACCAAGAGTTTTATCTAAAATAATAGGTGCGCCATTTTTTCCTAGCTTATAGTTGCACATTTCAAATTTATCGTAGTCTCTTCCTGTTCTAAATCCAAATTGACCAATGTCCTTCATTTCACAAATATCAGAGATAATACTAATAGTGAAAACACCACTTTTTTCAATAAATTCATGAGTTAGATTATTCTTGGAAACACTAATCAACATTGTAGGTGGTTCAGGTGTTATCTGTACAACTGTATTAGAAAGCTGAGCATTTATCTTATCACCATTTTTCGAGCTTACGATATACATACCGTAAGTTATTTTAAATAAAGTCGATAGATTCATTAATTTTCCTATTTTAGCTCGTTAATACTCTTCATAAATTGAACACGATCGTAGAACTTTTGGTCAGGGATATTAGATCTTTTCAACTTTCCTCTAAAATCAGATAGGGAAGAGTAGTTGTGAGCTGACATCCATTCATTTAATTTAGTTAGAGATTCTTCAATTACAGAAAGAGAATTTATGTATAATGAAGATACCATTTGAATAGCTGTTGCACCTGCTAAGATCTGCTTGATAATACCTTCACCATTGTGAATGCCTGTTCCTGCAATAAGATCAGTTTCAAGGAAATCAGAACAAATTGCAGTCCATCTTAGTGAGTTAACTATTTCATCAGGTGTTGAATATGGATGACCATTAATTATTTTCTCAGATTCTATATCAATATCAGGATTGAATGACCTATTGAAAAGAATTAAACCTGAAACATCAGTTCTGGAGATCCTTTGAAGATCATGAGCTAAATTATCTGAATAATGACTAAGTTTCATAGTAAATGGAATACTAATTCTTTTCTTCATATCATTTATGATACCAGTAGCTGCTTCCATGTACTTATGTTCATCTTTTTTTTGGTCAGATGGAAGGTTATATAAATTCAGCTCTATTGCATCTGCACCTGCTTTTTCCATTTCTTCAGCAAATTCGATCCACTTTCCACTACTCTTGCAATGTATGCTTGCAATTATAGGTATATTTACTTCAGCTTTTGCATCTTTTATCAATTGTAAATATTTCTCGACAATATGTTGTTCTTCAAAATATTTAACATAGTCTAGTGATTCAGCATGCGAATAATTGTCTGTATGAGCATATACCTGATTCATTATTTGTTCTTCAAAAAGAGACTTTAATACCACAGCGCCAGCTCCGGCAACTTCTAATTTTTTAATACTTTCTACTGAATTAGTTAAGCTGCATGATCCAACAATAATAGGATTCTTCAATTTCAAACCCATTACATTTAATGATAGATCTGTCATTATTTACCTCGTAAATTAGTTATCTCTTAAAACCTTATCATCATAGATCTTTTCGAATTTAAGCTTATGCTCTGATTCATCTGCTGCAAGTCTAAGAAGAAGTTTCTGAACTTCAGTTCCTTCCATTTTAGCTGCGAAATGTTCGTAAAGTTTCTTAGCAGCTTCCTCTCTTTTCATTGCTATCAAAATGATATCCTCAAAATCCATATCATCAGATGGTTCGCCTTCAACTAAGTAATCACTTAAAGTAAGGTCATGGATTTCTTTTTCAACAAGATTATCTAAACCTTCTTTTCTGATCCTTTCAAGTTGAACGATATGGCCTCTTTCGAACATTTCAAATTCCTTCAGCATATCTTTGATAGCTTGAAACTTAGTTTTAGTTTGAAGATCACTATAAAACTCAACAGCATCCTTTTCAGCTTGTACAGCAAAATCAATTATTTCATTGAACTTTTCTTTTTTCATTTTGACCTCTTTCCATAAAATTTAAATTAATAGTTATATTCTTTTAACTCGAAGTAAGCTTGAGGATGTAAACATGCAGGGCATATTTCAGGAGCTTTTTTACCTTCATGAAGATAACCACAATTTAAACATTTCCAAGTACATGTGCCATCTTTTTCGAAAACTTTTCCTTCTTCGATGTTCTTATAGAGTTTTCTATATCTTTCTTCATGTGCTTTTTCAACTTCAGCTATCTTTATAAAAGCTTCCGCAACATCATTAAAACCCTCTTCTTCTGCTATTTTAGCAAATTTAGGATATAATTCAGTCCATTCTTCATTTTCTCCATCAGCAGAGGCTTTAAGGTTCTCTAGAGTAGTACCGATCTTTCCGGCAGGATACATAGCTGTAATTTCAACTCCACCACCTTCTAAGAACTTAAAAAATCTCTTAGCATGTTCTTTTTCGTTTAATGCTGTTTCTGTAAAGATAGCTGATATTTGATTCAGTCCTTCTTTTTTTGCTTGTTTTGCAAAATAATCGTATCTCATTCTTGCCTGAGATTCTCCGGCAAAAGCCTTTAGTAAATTTTTTTCTGTTTTTGTACCTTTAATACTCATAATATGCTCCAGTTATTTACTTTTCCAAAGTCCATGTAAATTACAATATGATTTTGCAACTAAGTTTTCGTTAAAAGGAACGAAGAACTCAGCTTGTGGCTTATCACCGGGTTTTAAATATTTTTTCTGAGAGTAATCACCATTTATAATTTCGATCCACTCGATATAATGCTCGTCTGCCATAGGGTGATCAACCTCACCAACTTTAACGATAATACCATTCTCAGTTTTTTCAATGATAGGTACATGTTTTTCATTTGCAGCATCTACTGAATTTGCTTCCATTAAAACCATTTCTACTCCGCAGCATACCAATGCTCCGGGTCCTTCATGTAATACATCAACGATGTTACCACATCTTTCACATTTGTATATTTTTTGAAACTTTGCCATGATAGTCTCCTTAATTGTTCTTTAATTTCAATAGTTTCTCAAAAACCTTTTCAACGTGTTCTTTCACTTTTACCT
>WTAK01000440.1 GCA_013139625.1 Candidatus Delongbacteria bacterium
GATTCTTTTACTCCATTGACTTCAAGTGAATAATAGTAGACTCCACTATTCAAGCTCGAAGCATCGAAAATAGCTGAATGTTTACCTATATTCTTAATTCCATCAAATAACGTACTAATCAATTCACCTTTGACATTATAAACAACTAATTTTATCTGTGAATTATTATCAGGAACTGAGAAATGAATGGTAGTATTAGGATTAAACGGGTTCGGGTAGTTTTGTTCTAGTGAAGTTGTAGTTGGCATAATGTAGTCTTCTATGCCCATAATTGGATATTCAATAACAGCTCTGATATGATAATTTGTTTCCAAAGCAGCTGCTTCCCAATCCCAACCATCACCGTTCCATGTTCCGTTGTAAGATCTTCTATGATCAGTTTCCCCGGTTTCATCTGTGGCTTCCTGCAGTCCATACACAGCACCATACTCTGAAGAATATCCTATCCAGAAATTATTGTTTACCAATAAGCCTCCCAAATGCCTTAGGTCAACAGCTGTAAATGCCATCGTACTTATCAAAGTTGCCTCCGGAGTTACATCAAATGGAGTTATAAGTTCAACTCCCGGAACTCCACCATTATCTGCCCACACTCTCACTGTCATATCATCAGAAGAATGATCTATATTCCTATAATTTCTTATTAATACAGAGTATAAACGACCATAAGTGGTACTCAATGAATCAGCATCAGGAAAAGATATTCTTACTGCTTTTGCATCACTATTTTCTGTTGTATTGTAATATGAAACTATACCTGAATCGTAAATTCTATGATCTCCTGAAATATATTTATAAGTTTCATAGTGATCAGTTTCATTTAACATACTATCTCTTGCAAAAAACGTATACTCAACAACAGACCCTGGAGGTTGCATTGGTATTATGAATTCCCAATCATCACCCATAATGTAGGTAGCATCCACTTTTGTTTGAGGAACTCCATCAACAGAGCAGTTCACTTCCACATCTGTAACTGTGTAAGCACTATATACATTCACTACATCAGTAAACTCCCCGAAAGATCCTTCATAAAATTCTGGAGGGTCTTCGTAAGTAATTATAGGATAATCTGGAGGAACATTTTTTATTCCTATGATAAGAATATCATCAATATAAGTTCCACTCTCTTCTATTGCTGAATCACTTTCCCATCTGAATCTTAAATTAACATCGGATTCATATGTATATAATCCGAGAGAAATATATTCCTGATACCAACCAACATCTTCCCCAGTCCAGGTTTTAAGATTTGACCACGTAACCCCGTTATCCTTTGTCACCTCTAAATGCATGTAATCAAATTGATATTCAATATCGTATTTAATCCAAAATGATATATTCGCATCGTAATAAACAGATAAATGCAAAGTATCTATTAAAGTTGCTGTAGCATTTTCATCTGGTAGATAATCGCCTCCCGGGCTTTCCGTTAACGAATGAGTAGGTGAAATCGAATCCTCATCTGCTATTGCCCAATTGCCTGTTAAATTCCAATGTGAACTACCTGACTCGAAATCATCTACAAAGAGTGTGTCTGTTTGTGAAGAAATTGGCGACACAACAGGAAAAACACCGATAATCATCAGAAATAATATTAGAACTATTAATTTCTTCATTACGATCACTCCGTAATACATTTATTTTAAATTTTACTTCGTAAGTAGTGGTACTCTTATTTTAACATAACAAATAATATTGAGCTAATCAACTATAAACTATTTTATTTTCATAATAATTCTAATTTCTAATCTTCGATTTTTCTATTATATTTACACCATGAAAAACAAACTTCTGACTATTCTCATTGGAATAATGATGGCAATTAACGTAATTACTGTCACTTCCTGTACTTCTATCAGGAAATCTACGATAAGTAACGATTTTCTTTACATGGAGGAGGTTTATGCCTACGCAAAGAAGTATTATAGCGAAAGCAATTGGGGGAAATGTGTAGAATGGTACGAAAAACTGGAGAATGATTATCCTAAAAACCCATACATTGATGAAGCATTATTTATGAGAGGTTACATAAATAAAGCATATTTGAACAATATCGAGAAAGCTGAAAAGCTTTTCAATATCTTGATCTTAGATTTTCCTGATTCTCAATTTGCAAGTTCCGCAGAGTTTGAATTAAAACATATGAATGATCCTGATTTTGTACCTAACTTTGAAAAATAATTAATGTAAGGGCGTATCAACATACGCCCGAAATCGTAAGGAATAACAATGAAAAACATTTATCTAGACAATAGTGCGACTACTCAAGTTGATCCTCAAGTAGCTGAAGAAATGGTAAAATATATGGTAGAAAAATATGGGAACCCATCATCTATTCACCTATATGGTCAACAGGCTAAATATGCTTTGGATGATGCCAGAGAGAAAGTAGCTAAAGTTATCAACGCAGGAATAAAGAACATTTTCTTTACTTCGGGTGGAACTGAGGCTGACAACTGGGCAATTCGAGGAATTATAGAAATGAATATCAGAAAAAATGAAAAAGCCCATATAGTAATTTCAAAATACGAACATAGTGCTGTGTTTGAAACCTGTAGAATGTTGGAAAAGAAATATCCCGAACTTATCACTGTAACTTATCTGAAACCTAGTTCTCTGGGATATATTACTCCTGAGCAAGTTGAAGATGCTATCAATAACGACACTAAACTAGTTTCAGTTATGCATGTAAATAATGAAATAGGGAACATTAACGATATTGGAAGTATTGGTAAATTCTGCAGAGATAAAGGAATTATCTTTCATACAGATGCTGTTCAATCATATAGCAAAGTACCTATTGATGTTAAGGCTATGAATATTGATATTTTATCAGCCTCTGCGCATAAAATATATGGTCCTAAAGGTGTTGGAATGCTGTTTGTCAGAAGTAAGGTTGAAATATACCCTTTGCTTTTCGGTGGGCAACAGGAACAAGGTTTAAGGAACGGTACAGAGAACCTACCTGGTATCATAGGATTTGCTAAAGCTGCTGAGATAGCTCAAAATGCTTATGAAACAGATATTCCAAGGATCGGAACTCTAAAGAAGAAACTCTACGAATTGATCTCTGGTAGCGTTGATAATATTATTGTAAACGGAGATATAGATAAAGGATATAATGGAATACTAAACTTATCTTTCGAAGGAGTTGAAGGTGAATCTTTGCTTCTTGCATTGGACCTTGAGGGTGTTTGTGTTTCAACCGGATCAGCATGTTCTGCAGGAAGTGTCAAGCCTTCTAGAGTGTTACTTTCTATAGGAGTAAGTGAAGAAATGGCTCAAAGCTCTATAAGATTCTCAATCGGAAGATTTAATACAATGGAAGAGATCGAATTCGCTGCTGAGTCCGTTATCAAAGCTGTTGAGAGACTACGAAGTATGTCTTGGATGTAATGTCAATTGACAATGGATAATTGATAATTATGTAGGGTACGCAGATCTGCGTACCTTACGAATTAAACATGGGAATAAATTTGAAAGTTTTAATTGGAATGAGTGGCGGAGTTGATAGTTCTGCATCTGCATATCTTTTAAAAGAGCAAGGATATGAAGTCATTGGTGGAACGATGCTGCTCTCTCCTACTGACACAGAAAAAAAGTATTCTGATGCTGTTGAAGTTTGTAAAATATTAGAAATCGAACACAAGTTCTTTGACTTCAGAGAATATTTCAGAAAAACTATCATCAAGAACTTTAAGAATGAATATCTTGCCGGAAGAACTCCAAATCCATGCGTATTATGCAATTCTACGATAAAGTGGAAGAAACTATTCGAAGAGGCTGAAAAACTAGGTTGTGATCGTCTGTCAATGGGACATTACGCTACGATCGAGCATGAAAATAATGAATATTTCCTTAAGAGAGGAAAAGATAAGAAGAAAGACCAATCCTACTTCCTATACGGGATAGATAGAAATATTCTATCCAAAATAGTTTTTCCATTGGATGGAATGGTAAAAGATGATGTCAGAGAATTATGCAATAAAGCAGGATTTGATATTTCCAGAAAGAAAGAAAGTATGGAAATATGCTTCATATTAAACGACGATTATAAAAGCTTCTTACTCGATAATTTTCCTGAATTTAAAACTATAGGTTCAGGCGATATATTGTTAAATACCGGAGAGAAACAAAAAAACAAACATGAAGGTTATCCGTTCTATACTATTGGTCAGAGAAGGGGTCTTGGGGGTGGATATCCAACACCTATGTTTGTTTCAGCAATAGAAAAAAATACTAACACGGTGATAATTTCAAACAGAAAAGATCTTGATAGAAAAGTTGTGAATGTCAAAGAACTTAATTGGCTGAACGATGAAATAACAGATGAAATGAAATGTACTGCTAAAATCCGCTACAACTCCCCTAGTCAACCATGTATAGCCAAGAGAACCGGTGAAGATTCTCTGGAATTGATCTTTGATGAAGATGTTTTTGCAGTGACTCCGGGACAGTCTGCAGTTCTTTACGATGGTGATTATGTTATCGGTGGCGGTATAATCGTTTAAATAAAACTTGACTTGTAAATATTTTTTCTTTAAATTAGGGCGCGTTAGGTATAACTAGAAATTATTAAA
>WTAK01000215.1 GCA_013139625.1 Candidatus Delongbacteria bacterium
ACACTTATACATCTCTATTACGAAATTGTTCGTAGTAGTAATTTAATACATTCTTTTTCTCAATGCAAGGCTTTTTTACGAAATGTTTCGTAATTGGTGTGAAGTGTATATTTTTGGGGATGAATAGTTATTGCGTTATAATTTTGCTATTCATATATTGATAACTCCGAGTAATCTTTATCAAATCGAGGAAGTGTTATGCTTTACAAGGATATAACTTCATTGTTTATTTTATTTTTCCTACTACTCCTTATACCTTTTAGTAATATTTATTCAGAAGAGAAAAAATTAAAGAATTTTATTCTTATCCATGAAGGTTATTTTGATATGGGAAGTGATAATGGTAATAACGATGAAAAACCTATTCATCGAGTATTTGTTGAGTCGTTCTTGATAAGTAAATCTGAAGTAACCATATGGGAATATTTTGAATGTGTTAAAGAAGGAATTGTTCCTATGCCAAATTGGTGGAATAAAAATTATTTTGATGAAAATTATTATAGAGCTATTGATCCTGACTGGTTGAATTTTCCTGTAGCAGGTATAAGTTGGGAGGATGCAGTCAAGTTTTGCAAATGGAAAGGGCAAAATTATCGATTACCAACTGAAGAAGAATGGGAGTATGCAGCCAGAGCTGGTGTTGAAACTGAATATCTATGGGGTAATGAAAGTGCGGGTGGAGACTTTTTTGACACTTACGATTCCACTGCGACCAAGTTAGCTAACTTCGGGCAAGGTCTAAGAAGTGTTATGAGCAAAAAACCAAATAATTGGGGACTTTATGATATGACTGGAAATGTTTTGGAGTGGTGTCAGAACGTATATGATGATAGAAAACATACAAGGTCAGTTCGGGGTGGTAGCTGGAATGAATATTCCTTTAATCTTAGGCTTAGCAATCGAAGCTATGGAGAGCAAAACAAAGGATACAAAGGTGTTGGCTTTAGACTTGTATATCAAGAAAAAGTAGAATGATCTTTAAAACTTAAACTAAATGGAATATCTATAATGAGATCAAATATTATTATCATAATCTTCATAACAATAATATTCAGTTCATGTAATAATTTATTTGCTAAGAAAGAGAACAGTATCTTTATTTTTAAAGCTAATGGATTGGTTACCTTAGGCAATTACATTTATGGAGAAAAACCAAAAAACTCCTTAGAACCTGGTTTTCGATCGAACTTCAGAGTTTATTTTGATATTATTCGATATAAGAAATTAATATTAAACTTCCTCATTGCAAATACAACTACAATTGGCAAAAATGACGAATCCTTTATTGACCTAGATAAAATCAGATACACCCTCTCACCCGGCTTTCGTTATGAGTACCAGAAATGGATAATTAATGGTCTATTGCTTCATGAATGTTTACATACAATAAGTAGAGATGAGATCAATGGTTCAACATGGTGGAATGCTTTCCAGATTGGCGCAGGTACTAGAGGATCATACCATTATTACTTAGTAGATAAATATAACTCTCATGATTTTTCATTAAGTAACTCTTTTGATATTAATCAAAATTTCGGATTTTATCTTTATGGGGAAGAATCATCTCTGATAATTCAAAATCATAACTACAGGATCGATGAATTTGGTCTTATTAGATATCATTTTGGCAGTATTGGCAATAAAAGTTTTTATGTAGATCTTAATCATAGAGCTTGGTATGATGCTAATCAAAAAATAACCGCAAAACTGTCCTTAGAGGGAAATTTAATTCTTAAAGCAAAGAGTAACTTTGTTTCCATATACTTTAGGCACTGTTTTATCGATGAAAATCCACACGACAATGAAAAAGGTCTTGGAGTTATAGGATTTAAATTAATTTTTTAGGTGTTAGCATGACAAATAATAATATAAAAGAATTACAAAATATTTACAAGACTATCGAAAAAGATACTACTGCTCGAATAGATCAATTCAAATCAATACTTGAAAATTATACAGAAGATCAGATTTTTGCAGAACTTTGCTTTTGCTTATTTACTCCTCAATCTAAAGCTGTATCCTGCTGGAGTTCGATCGAAAGATTAGTTGCAAAAGATCTACTGTTAAATGGTACTGCCCCTGAAATAATAAATGAGATCAAAGGTGTACGATTCCATAATAATAAGACTGGTTATTTACTAGAGGTCAGAGAAAGGTACTTAAATGGGGATCTTAAAGGTTTAAAGAACTTTCTTACAGCTGCAAAACCATTTGAACTTCGAGAATGGCTTTTTACGAATATCAAAGGATATGGAATAAAAGAAGCCAGTCACTTTTTGAGAAATGCGGGTCTCGGAGATGAACTTGCAATCTTAGATAGGCACATTTTAAAGAACCTTGTGATATTCGGAGTAATAGAGGAAATACCTAAAGCACTGAATAAGAAAGTTTATTATGATATCGAGAAGAAGATGAAAACTTTTTCTAAGAAAATTAAAATCCCAATGGATCATCTTGATCTTCTTTTTTGGTACAAAGAAGCGGGTGAAATTTTTAAGTAACAAAATTCAATATTTTTCTGACATCCATCATATTACATTGTTATAATAATTCTTAAATTGTAATTATTCCAAAACAACAATGGAGAATATCCATGGATAAATATGTAAAAGAACTAAAATCTCATAAACTAAAGATCACTTCACAAAGGTTGGATATCTTAAGTTTCTTAGATGAAAACAGAGTTCATCCAAGTGCGGATGAGATCTACAAAGCGATCAAAATAAATTCACCGGCTTTATCCAAGACAACGATATATAATAATATTGACGTTATGGTAAAGAATAACATTATCAAAGCTTTTAGGTTCATGGATTCAAATGAACTTAGATTTGATTATAAAACAACTGAGCATTATCATTTTATCTGCAGAAAATGTAAAAACATTTACGATGTAGATATTTCATTGCCGTATTTAGAAAAATTTGAGCACTATAAGCATAAAGTTGAAGAATTTTACGGTGATTACAAAGGTGTATGTGAGAATTGTTTGAACAAAAAAAAGCAGAAAAAGAAATAATAATTAATTTTGAACTACTGCTTTTATAAGATATATTTACAAGTACTTGAACTATAAATACTAAATAGAATTATCGAGGATAAAATGGGTAACAAAGCTCTTTTAGACATTACTTATGGAATGTACATAGTGGGAACCGCTCATAATAAAAAGACCAATGCACTACTTGTAAGCAGTTTAGTTCAAGTAAATTTTGAACCTGATATAATCGCTATCAGTATTATGAAATCAAATCACTCACATGATATGATAAAGAACTCTTTGAAGTTTTCTGCTTCGATAATTTCCCGAGGAACTCCAATAGGATTTATAAAGAAATTTGGAATCAACTCAGGAAAAAATGAAGACAAACTGAAAGATATTGGTATAACTGTTGGGCAAAACGGGTGTCCTATTGTTCTGGATAATACGGTATCATATTTTGAAGCTGATGTATTGAAAGTGATCGATCTTCAAAAAAACACTATGTTCATAGCTCGTGT
>WTAK01000062.1 GCA_013139625.1 Candidatus Delongbacteria bacterium
ATTTTTCGAATTCAGAGAATACAATATTGTTTGCATCTAACTTTGTTGCTTGTGTCGCGGCATCATTAAAAAAGGAAGTAAAAATATTGAAATTTTTTCTTATTTTTCGGGATAAAATAAATGAAAATATAGTAATAAAAATAAATATAATAAGCATTGTCAGAACGATAGTCACAACTGAGTCATTTACATTTTGCTGCATTTTAGATTCCACCTGCCCGATCACACCATTGATATCATCATACCAGAATCCTGCACCTACATACCATTGCCATTCAGGAATTCCCCTGACAAACGACAATTTTCGACCAACTTTTTTAGTAGCAGGGTTATACCATGAGTATTCAGCATATCCACCTAGTGGATCTTTTATAGCCTTCATAAATTGATCATGGGTGATTATTCCATCAGGGTCAGCTTTGTCAGAGATGTTTTTGCCGATCAATTCAGGAGTACTGCTGCTCATTAAAATTACTCCCTTATAAGATCTTACGAATAAGATACCATGCTCATTCCCTCTGTTAGGAAATCGGACTTTTGAAAACCATTCTAAAACTTGTTCTTTCAATTCATCTTCAGAGATATTTAACTTTGCTCTTCTGGATTCAATGTAATCAAAAGCCCTATCAACTTCATGTTGAACAATATGTTTCTGATCTTCAATATATTCTTTTCTGATTTTTTCACTTTTGCTGTGAAAGTGAGAATATTGTTTATTTATAGATAAGTATCCTACTACGGATATTGTAAGGAAGCTGAGCAAAACTAGAGTAATAAAGTATAATTTGGTTATAGATATTTTTGTTTTCATAATTCTCTCCCTTCTTAGACCCTGAAATGAATTCAGGGTGACGATTTACCATTTGATTTTGTCATGCTGAACTTGTTTCAGTATCTATGTTTTAGATAAGTCTCTCCATATCGTGAATAGAACTTTATGATCTTTTTCATTTTCTAGAGTAGTCAGTGTAACTTCAACGGGAAAAATAATACCATCAGCTTTTTTATGATCCCATTTGAAACGGTGATTTTTATTTTTCAAAGCTAATTCAATCATCTCATCAGCTTTAGTTAATGACAATTGGCCATCAGGTTGTTTTTCTGGTGATAGTTCAGAGGGATGAGTATTTAAAAATTCACCTTTGTTTTTATAACCAAGCAGATCAATAGTTGCTTGATTACAGTCCACAAATTTGCCATTTTCAATGATCAATATAGCATTCATAGAATTTTCAAACATATTTCTGTATTTCTTTTCACTTAAAGCTAAAGCCATTCTTGATCTTTTTCTTTCAGTTACATCCGTTACAGTAAATGTAACACCTTTGTTTAAATTATTAACATCTATAGGTGAAAATCTTAAAAAGACATCTATAATACTTCCATCTTTTTTCTTAAGCTGTGTTTCTACAAGCCCTGTTCCTTTTTTTTGAATTTGTTTATATTTTTCTTCGCCAACTTTATTGAATACTTCTTCCGATGGATATAAAAATTTTGAATTTTTACCAATAAGTTCAACTTGTGAATATCCAACTATTTCACAGAATTTTTTGTTTACTTCTTTCATTTGACGATCAACATCCAAACCAATACCGATTGGAGATGAGTCTAGTACACTGATTAAAAGTTCATTCGTCGCAATTATTTTTTCTTCCATTTTATTTCTTTCAGTGATATCTCTGGCGGTACCAAGAACCCCTATAAGTTTTTTTTCAGAGTCATAAACCGGAGTTTTTATCGTCTCGAGTGTTTCTTTATGACCATCGTTAGCGTAAGTAACTTTTTCAATATTTATTATTGGTTTACCTGCAATTATAACGTTCTTATCTTTTTCACGGAAGAAATCTGCTAATTCTTTATCTACAAAATCATAATCTGTTTTACCGACAATATCAGATTCTTTTGCACCAAAAAAACGTTCGAATTTTTTGTTACAAGAAAGATATGCACCATTTTTATCTTTCAACCATACTAGGTCAGGTATCGTATCCAATAATGTACGAATATGTGCTTCATTTTTTTTCAATTCATCTTCAATTTCTTTTCGTTCAGTGATATCATGGGCTATCATAAAAAAGAGCAACTTGTTATCTTTGTTTTTTATAAGAGTAGAGCTAGTTTGAGCATAAAATGTAGTTTGGTCTTTTCTTACCAGTTTAACTTCAGGATTTGACATTTTGCCAACTTTAATAAGCCGATTAATATTATTGCCAACTTTTTCCTTTTCGCTAGGATCAATAAAGTCAAAAATATTAATAGTTTTAATATTGATATTTTCGTCGATCTGAAACATTTGATATGCGCCTTTTGATGCGAAAGTTAATTTTGCATTTTTATCAAAAACGATTATTGCATCAGGGGATGAGTTTAAATATGATTTTAGGATATCTCTATTTTCTTCCAGATCTTCAAAACTTTTAGCAACTTCTTCAGTCCTTAAAAGAACTTTATTTTCTAATTCAGAATTAAGTATCTTTAATTCTTCTGCTTGATCTTTTATCTGAGCCAATTGGGATTCAATAGTCTCCTTATCTTCTTTATTCTTTACTGAGTGATTATCTATTTTTTTGTAATAAGTGTTAAGCTCCTCAATAGTAGTCTCAAGTAGTTCCTGTTCATCAAATTTGCTGGAGTTTTTATCAAGTTCAATATGATGGTGTTCGATAGTACGATTTAGTAATTTTTTAATTGGTTTAGAAATACTGTTAGCTACAATGATTGAAATAATTATGGTCAGAATAATTACAAAAATAGAGAAAAATAGCATCCTACTCATATTTTTATGCATTCGGAGCTCTATTTTTTTAAAATATTCAGTTGCCGTTTTAAAGGAATTAATTTTTATAATGTGATATTTTGATGATAAAAGTTCAATATAATCGTTACACAAAGAGTTTACTATTAGTTCTGCTTGAGAATAATCTCCTTCTTTTAGATAGCCCAAAGCTTCTTCCCGTATCATTTTCCAATCACTATATGTTTTTATTGCATCCTCAACATCTTCTTCATTTCCGGAATAACGATCTTCCACTAAATCAAAATCATAAAATATTTGTTTTTCTAGTTGACTGATCTCGGCAAGTATTTCTAACGATCTGTCTTCATCCTTAATATTTAAAAGTTTATTAACAAAATTATTAATTTTTATAGAGTTCGATTCAATATTTTTTATAGTTAGACCAACAGTTCTAGGGTTATCCTGAAGGTGTGTGATCAATTTAGACATTTTAAAGGCATTATTGAAAGAGAATGAAATAGTTCCAAGTGTTAAAATTAATAATGAAGCAAACCCTAAAAATAACCTAGTTCGAAAAGATAACTTTTTAAGCATAGAAACCTCTAAATATTTGTTTGTCAATTCTAGTTGTTGAGATACAATAAATAATATATGATAATTACCTGAACAATTCAATTAAAATGTATTTTTATTTTCATATCGGGTTTTTCTTCTTATATTCAATGTATGTGTCGCAGGTCTGCGACCCATAACTAAAAATAGTATCTCAGACATTATTATAGTATCAAACACATTGTTGAGATAGCAAATTAGCCTTGATGTTTTCAATTAAATAATTTGGCACGGCATTTGCAAATACATAAATATACAAAAATGTAAGGGCGTTATTCATAACGCCCAATATAGGAGTAAATTATGACAACAAAGATAAATATCCTAATAGTTGAAGATAATCCGGATCATGTATTTTTAATTACACAAATGTTATTAAAAATACCTTCAGATTCAGTATTATATTTTGAATACGATATTAAAGATGCAGATTGTTTGGCATCAGCAATGGAAGTATTAAGTAACAATCCGATAGATGTAATATTGTTAGACCTTGGCTTGCCGGATAGTAAAGACCTTGAATCTTTGGAGAAGATATTAAGTCTTTACCCTGAAATGCCTATTATAATCCAAACAGCCTTAGGAAGACCTGATGTGATCATGGGTGCCTTGAATAGTGGAGCAGAGGATTATTTGATAAAAGGGGAATATACGACTACTCTTCTGATCCGATCTATCAGACATTCAATAGAAAGAAGAAAAGCTCTAGTTCAGACAATGCATAGTAAAGAGCAAATGAGGATATTAATAGAAAAGAATTTTAATCCAATGTTTGTAATAAACGAAGAAAATATCATACTAGATATAAACGAATCAGCTATTACATATTTCGGAAAGCAAAAAGATGAATTGATAGGCAATAAATATGGTTATTCATTTGATGAAAATGAAAAAATAGAGATTAATATTAATGAAGACAATAAAACTGCAATAGCTGAAGTAAGAACTATAAAGATTAAATGGAAAGATAAGGATGCATTCCTTATAACATTAAATGATATAACAGATATGAAGAATGAACAAACTGGGCTTAAGAAAGAAGTTGAAACATTTCAAAGTTTTTTTAATGATAATAAATTAATCATGTTCTTAATTGATCCTGAAGCAGGAAAGATCATTCAAGCAAATCCTACTGCAAGTAAATTTTACGGTTATACAATTGAAGAATTAGAAAATATGGGGTTTTCAGATATTTTAGATATGAGCGAAGAGGAAGTTATTGAAGAAAATCTAAATGCAATGAATGAGGATAGAATTTATATCATACAGTTCCATAAAACCCGTGAAAATCAAAAGAAAAAGGTTAAGATCTTTAAGGGGAACATCAATTTAACGAATAGAATTTTGGATTATTATATCATTCATGAGGAAAACGATTAAAAGTAGTGAACGCAGGAATGCGTTCAGGATTTCAGATCAATTTCGGATGTAAATATTTTTTAGGTGTTTTTATAGCGCCTATTTTTTTTTATTTTTATGTTGATTTATATTCTATTTAATTTATATTCATGTAAAGCTAAAAAATAGTATAGAAAGTATAGAACAAAAATTAACCAACATAGGTTAAAAAGTTATTGGAGGTATTTGAATGATTCATCATGTTAGATTTATAATTTTAAGTATGATCTTTGTATTACTGCTTTCTTCATGTGTCCCTGTACAGGGTGTAAAAGACTCTCAGTATGGCGAAAATGATCCTTCTAATAGGATTATCATTGAAGAAAATCTAGACGATAGAGAAATGATAGATGGATATAGGATCAAAGTTGCTTCAACAGGATCAATGGAAGAGGCTAATTTATTAGAAAAGCAGATCGTTAATGCTGTTCAAGAACCTGTTTATATTGAATTTATTGTAGATAAATATATGATCTATGTGGGTGATTGCCAAAATAAGGAAGAAGCTAACACTCTTAAAAGTAGATTGAAAATGAATGGTTTTACGAAGATATACTCAGTTCCAAAGAGAGTATATAAAGGAGCTGAAGAGCAGGTAATACATACAACTGAAGTTGCAGACATTACAGTAACTGAAACTAAAGAAGAACCTAAATTCGAGAAATTCTTAGGTTATAGAGTTCAGATCGGTGCATTTAGAGATGAAGGTAAAGCTAAAAGGTTAAAAGAAAGAGTTTCTAAAGAAATTGCAGCAAGGGTTTATGTTGTTCTAGCGGAAGACAATCTTCATAAAGTTCAGATCGGTGACTATATCGCAAGAATAGATGCTGACCTTATGAAAGAAATGTTGATAAAAGATTATGATTATACAGGATCTTTTATTCAGAAATCATGGATATTCATTGGTGATGATTCAGGAATGAATTCAACAGGAAAATATTATATACAGATCGGCGCTTTTTCTACAGAAGAAAATGCAAAAC
>WTAK01000162.1 GCA_013139625.1 Candidatus Delongbacteria bacterium
ATAATTCAATCGTAGAAGATATTAAGGATTGTGATGTTCTTTTCTTCGGTGAACTTCACAATAATATTGAGGCGCATGAACTGGAGCTAAAGTTAACTCAGGATCTTTTTGAAAAGAGGAGTGGAAAGATCACTCTTGGAGCCGAAATGTTCGAATCGGACAATCAGCTTACAATTGATGAATATTTCAGTGATTTCTACAAAACCAATAAATTTGAAGGTGATGTTCGTTTATGGGGAAACTACGAAACTGATTATAAACCTCTGGTAGAATTTGCTAAAGAGAAAAATATAAAATTTATAGCAACAAACATACCTAGAAGATATGCTTCGATGGTTTTCTACGGTGGATTTGAGGCACTTGATAAATTATCTGATAGATCCAAAGAATATGTAGCACCAAGACCTATTGAATTTGATCCTGAACTTTCTTGCTACAAGAAGATGACTAAAATGGAAATGCCAGGCAGAGGACATAATAATTCTCCAATGCATTTTGCTCAGTCTCAGGCAGTAAAAGATGCAACAATGGGGTATTTTATCAGTAATAATTTTGAAAAAGATAAATTATTTATTCATTATAACGGTAGTTTCCATTCAGATGACTATGTAGGTATCATTTGGTATCTGAAGAAGCTTAAGCCTGAACTGAAAATTAAAACTATCACCACAGTTCTTGCTAAAGATATAAATGTACCTGATAAAGCTGATGCAGGGAAAGCTGATTATATCTTGGTTGTAGATGAAACAGCAAAGACGAGCTATTAAGTTAATTGACAATTTACAATGAACAATTGATAATTTAAACCGTAGGGGTCGATTTCTTTTCGACCCCAAAACGGATAAAATAAAATCAAAAGATTATTTACAGGAAGATTGGAAGATAAGGAAGGGGGAAATATGTCAGATACATTAAAGATTACAATAACATTAAGCATCACAAGTATTTTGTTGAGTCTAATTGGTATTTGCATAACAAAGTATTATTTAAAACATTCAAAGAAGATATCTGACGATCAAATGCTAAAACAACTTTTTACAGAATTTAATCAACGTTATAATGAACTAAACGATTATCTCTTAGAAATAGAACTAGACAAGATTAATCTGTTAGATGATAATGATAAATCGAAAGCCTTTAGAAAAAAGGCAATAGACTATTTTAATTTATGTGCTGAAGAATATTTTTGGCATAAACATAAGGAGAGAATTGATCCAGTTATTTGGAAATCATGGCAAGAAGGAATTCGTTATTGGTTTGATGTACCTGCTATCAAATCTTTATGGAAGGAAGAAATTAAGAATAATGGATATCTTTCATATTATTTGAATGATGAAGATGAATTTTTTAATATTTAAATAAAGGGAAGCAAATTATGCAATTATTTAGAAATGTTTTTGTGTTGTTTATTATTGTTGTTTTTGGATATACAGTTGACTTAAGTGCTGAAATAAAAAAAATCGAATTTTCAGAAGTATGGAGCCACAGTGTAAATACGAAATTGTTTGAAACGAACCAGATTGAAGAAGATTCATCAAAAATAAAATCATTAACTACGATAAATTATAAACTAGACGATTACTTTGGTAAAGCAAGAAGAACAAAATCTTCAGAGGTTTTAGAAAAATATAAAAATGGAAAATGTATTGAGAAGTCTACCTCGGGAATGCTTCATAAATTCAAATATAATAAAAAAGGCAATAAAGTTGAAGAGACATTAACTGTAAACGGTAAATTGTTAAATAAAGAAGTATTTACATACAACAAAGAAAATTTACTTATTGACAAATCAGACTACTTATTTGCTAGAGATATCGCTGGTAAAATATTATATCAATATGATGGCATAGGTGAAATGATTAGTGAAATCACCTATGGGGGAAATGGAAAAGTTGAAAGTAAAGTTATTTACGAGTATAATAATAACGGAGATGAAACCATTAAAGTTGTATATGATTTAAATGGCAATGTGATTAATAAATCTATTCATAAATATGATGATAAACTTAGGAGAGTAGAATATGTTGTTTTAGAAGGAGATGAGAATTTAGTATTTAAAACAAAATATTCCTATGACTTGGAAGGTAAGTTAATGTTGATTGAACTAATGGATTTTGAGATATTAACTAAATTCTCATTTTTGTTTAATAAAGAGAATGGATTTATCCATGAAATAATAGCGGAGATGGGTCTAGAATTGTTATTAAATAATATGTCAGATCCTCTTGACGATATTCTTGGTTCATGTGTGATGTATGATATGAAACAATGTTTCGGATATGTTGATGGTAAACTTACGGAAATGATTGATAAAGATTCGTCTGGTGCTATCAAAAAAAAAGAAACTTATTTATACAACAAAGTTGGTAATGTAGTTGAACGCAATATTCTAGAAGGAAATAAAAAAATAAAATCTATAACAGAGTATGACAAAAATAACTATTGGGTGAAAATAACGAAATATCAAAATGATATACCAATAGAGGTGTCAGAAAGAAAAATTGAATATAATAAATAGACAGTAGGGTCGGTACCCCTGTGTCCGACCGAAATCGGATTAAATAAAGGAGAATGTTTGGTAGTAGGTAAATTATATATAGTTTCGACTCCGATAGGAAATATTGGAGATATGACATTCAGGGCGGTGAAAACATTGAAAGAGTGTGATCTCATTGCTTGTGAGGACACAAGACGGACAGGTATTCTTTTAAAAGAATTTGATATTGAGACAAATCTTACAAGTTACC
>WTAK01000256.1 GCA_013139625.1 Candidatus Delongbacteria bacterium
GTTGATAAACTTCATTCGTATTCTCATACCAGGCATCATTTGAAACATTGGCCAAAAATTCAGCACCCATTGAAACAAATCTAGCACTATAGTAAGGGAATATCCCTTCATAACAGATCGTAGTAATAAATTTATTTCCGGTCTTCATTACGAATAATTCTTTATTATCTCCCCTGTCGAAGTTTGCCTGACCGAGAGAAATATCCTTAAGAAATGTGAGGATATTTGAATATGGAAAACTTTCACCGAATGGCACTAACATTGTCTTATCATAGCGAATTTGTTCATTATTCCCTGAGAAGAAAAATACACTGTTGAATTTCTCTACTTTCTCAGTTTCCTCATAATAATTAAAACCCAGTGCCCCAACGGACATATCAACATTTTTATCTGTACAATATTGCTTGAATTTATTTATAGATCCTGGATAATTTTCAAGGTATTTTGGAAAATTTGTTTCTCCCCATAGGATCAAGTCAGGGCTCTCTGCAAGTGATGAATCAGTTAAAGCATATTGAGATCTTACGATCTTTCTGAAATTACTTTTCTGCCATTTGTAATCTACACCCATACCTGCATGTATCATGGCAACTTTTACAGATTGAAATTCCTTCCCTTTCTCAGAAAAATATTTATATCGTGAACTCCCCCAGAAGTAAATACTGAAAAATAGTATAATTAATGTTAATCCCTGAATTAAAACTGCTTTTATTGCAGTTTTCTTTTTCTCTGAATCTTTTCTGAATAGAATTATATGCTCAATTATTTTATAGATCAACACTGAAAAAAACACCAATAACATTGATACAAAAATAACTCCGAACAATTCAGATATTTGAATGAATTCTATTTTAGTAGTGAATGCGTTTGCAAATAATGTCCATGGAAAAGCAAATTCTTCATACATCATCAGATGCTCCATTCCACCCCAAACTAATGGTAATGCCCAAATAGCCTTACTTGGAAAAGCTTTCTTTACCAGAGAAAATATTCCTCCCATAGCTGCATAGTAAAAACCTGAGAAAGAAAAAAAACCAAACCCACTTACAATTCTAAGCCAAACTGGAGCACCCGCATTTGACATTATCCAATAAGATGATGATAACGAAAGAAAAAATCCGAAAATGAAACCGATTGTGATTCCACTAGTTTTTTCTTTGTTCAGAACATAGATATAGGGAACTAGCAGCAATAATACAACATAACTACTGCTGACAGGTGGAAAGAAAACACCTACTGCCATTGCCGAAAGTATAACTATAAATTTATCCTGATATTTCTTTAACCAATTCGTCTTATTCATAACTTTTTGAATTTACGGCTTTTTTTTAATTATTGTAATAAAAAAAGCCCAAATAAATCGGGCTTAAAATTATTCGTTGTATGTAGGGGACGCAGATCTGCGTCCCCTACAATTCGTTTATATTTCCTCCATCTCCACAACCTTAACTAAAATATCTTCATACGATATTACAATAAATTCTTCTTCCTCAAATTTGATTTCCGTACCTAAATGTTGCCTAAATATCACTTTATCACCAACAGCGATCTCTAAATTTTCAATATTGCCAATCGCTTTTACAACACCCATTATAGGTTTTTCTTTTGAAGCTGTATCAGGTGAAATAATCCCACCTGCTGTTTTTTCTTCTACTTTTTCAGGTATAATTAAAACATTTTCACTCAAAGGTATGAGTTCTTTCACTTTTTATCCTTTTATATTTAATAATTGATTTATCTTTGCTTTATCAAAACCGAAAATTATCGTACTCCCGATCTGAGTTTGGGGAACACCCATCTTCCCACTCTTCTTAATCAATTCATACATTTTATCCTTATCTTTCGAAACATCAAAGTCAGTAAATCTAATATTATTTTCTTTCAAATATTTCTTCACTTTTGCACACCATATACAATCTGGAGAAGTATAGACCACAACTTTTTTCTGAGCTTTTACACTTTTCTTTTTAACAACTTCTAAATTAGTTGAAAACTCAAGATTATAAAAAGATTCATCATGGGATCCTTTAATAACATTAACGAATTTACCATTTTCGAAGCACAACAATGAAGGAAAATATGAGACCTTATACTTTCCATGAACATCCTTTACTTGTGACATATCAGATCTTAAGAATGTAATTTTTTTAAAAGATTTTGATGCTGCAGTAATATTTTTAAGAGCAGAATCACTGATATCTGAACCATTTTTATAAAGAAGTAAATATGTCTTCGCTTTTAATGTTAGATTACTTTTCAATTCTTTATAAGATTTTATTGATTTTAATTTAGCCATAATTTACCTTATCTTTTACTCTTTACCTTCCAACACCTTATTACTTCTCTTGATCGCACAAAAATCTCCACACATTGAACAAACATCCTCATCCAACGGAGCAGCAGATTCTCTATACTCTTTGGCTTTCACAGGGTCAATAGCAAGTTCTATCTGAGCCTTCCAATCCATATCATGTCTTGCTTTACTCATAGCATTATCCCAATCCATCGCTCCCGGGATACCTAAAGCAATATCAGCCGCATGAGCAGCAATTCTTGAAGCAATAATTCCTTCTTTCATATCATCAAGGTCAGGCAATCTCAAGTGTTCTGCCGGAGTAACATAGCATAAGAAATCAGCACCATTTGAAGCAGCAATAGCTCCACCGATAGCTGAAGTAATATGATCATAACCCGGTGCAATATCAGTAACCAACGGACCTAAAACATAGAATGGTGCACCATGACATAATTTCTTCTGGATCTGCATATTAGTAACGATCTCATTCAAAGGAACATGCCCAGGACCTTCTATCATAACCTGAACTTTTCTTGCCCAAGCTTGCTTTGTCAGCTCACCTAAGAATATCAACTCTTGTATCTGAGGAGCATCTGTACTATCCTTCAAACTACCTGGTCTTAATCCATCACCAATACTGATAGTAACATCATATTTTACACAGATATCTAATAATCTATCAAAATACTCATAGAAAGGATTTTCAGCATTGTTCTCTTCCATCCATTCCATTAGGATCGATCCACCACGACTGACAACATGTGTCAAACGCATATTCTTCTTGATCCTCTCTACAACCACTCTAGTCAATCCTGCATGAATTGTAAGGAAATCAATACCATCATTTGCATGCTTTTCAGCTATTTCGAACCATTCATCTACAGTGATATCTTTGATAGGTTTATCTTTGAATTGAGTAACAGTATCATAGATGGGCACAGTTCCAAGCATAACAGGTGAAGTCTCAACCAACTTCTTTCTAAAAGCCTGAGTATTTCCAAATGTACTTAGATCCATTATTGCATCTGTCTTCATTTCGATAGCTGCATTGACCTTCTTCATCTCCATATCAAGATTATAGCAATCTTCAGAAACTCCAAGATTTACATTTACTTTAGTTGTAAGACCTGTACCTATACCTATTCCTCGAAGGTTTTTGTGGTTCTTGTTTGCAGGAATAGCGATCTTACCTTCGCTCATCAGTTGTAATAATTTTTCCTTTGTGATACTTTCTCTGTCAAGTACATCCTGCATCTGTGGTGTTACAATTCCTTTTGATGCTGCATCCATCTGAGTTGTGTAATTCATTTTGATTCTCTCTTCTATTTTAATTTATAATTTATTTTTCTAATTTTTCCCTGAATATCTTCAGCTCCGACTATCTCCGTAACCAAAGCAATACATTTTGCTCCTTTTTCCACGACCTGATCTATGTTTCTTTCCTTAATTCCACCAATAGCTACGAAAGGAATATCTGTGTTCTTCACAATGTAATCTAGATATTCTAATCCAACAGCATCACAGACATTCTTCTTTGTCTTTGTGCTGAATATCGGTCCAACACCAATATAATCTGCTCCATCTGAGATAGCTTTTTCAGCTTGCTCCGGGCTATGAGTTGAAATCCCAATGATCAAGTTCCCATTAATCTTCTTTATATCCTGAACTGATAGATCATCCTGACCTAAATGTATTCCATCTGCTTTACATAGAATTGTGATATCCAAATGATCGTTAACAATGAAGATTACTTCATTCGCTTTTGTTAACTTTCTTATTTCTAAACATTCTGCCAACATTTCTTTTTTCGATTTATCTTCTTCTTTTTCTCTGTACTGAATTATCTTAATACCTGCTTTGATCATCTCTTTTACAACTTCCACATTTGATCGTCCATTGGAATATATTTCTGCTGTCAGACCGTAGATCCCTTCCGGCAAACTAAATTTAAGCTTTGACATATACTGCTTTTCAATTTCATAAACTTCAAATCTGATCTGCTCAAATTGTTTCCCTTTCTCGTATTCTCCGATGACCTTAAGATTTTCTTCGATACTTCTTACTGCTTCCTGAATTCTCTTGAAATTTGAAAGAATAAGTTCTTTCTCTGTTGTTTTATTATCAAGATTCGAACCTTCTGAGATCTTTAATCCCTGATCACTCAAAGATTCTCTAGCTGAAATAAGATCTGAATCTAACTCTTTCAATATTTTTCTAGATTTATGACGCAGATCTCTGAGCTGACTATTTATATCTTTGCTCTCTGATATAAACCTTGAATGATCTTCAAGAACTCTGATCCCTTCAGCCATTCGATTTATATTTGCATCAATTATTCTATATGTATTATTCATATTAAATTAATTCCCAATCTTTCATTATTGCCTGAAAACCTGCATTTTCAATTGCTTTTATCGTTTCTACTACATCTCTTTTATCTGATATCTCAAATTGCGGTACATCTTCTTCATCATGGTCTCCATATCCACCAACTTCTGTTTTAGATCCTGCAGAGAACCTTGTTACTCCCAATGGAAGAACATTATCTCTGAATTCAGCAGTTTCTCTGGTCGAAA